>JAQXGK010000074.1 GCA_029006345.1 Bacillota bacterium | reverse complement strand
CCCCAGTCGCCGGCTGTAGCAATCTTGTGGTTCTCGAAGTCCACTCCATGGAAGGAAGCATACATACCCGTGAATGCGCCCTCAGTGTCGGAATTCGGGTTATATGCGGGATCCATACCGTTATATGCAGCTCTCCAGTTGAGCTGTCCGAAGCTGTAGGTGAGAGAACCGTATATATCCTTGCTGGGTTCGCTTGCCGATACGTTCATGATGTGGCAGACAAGCAGGATTCTGTTTTCGAGAATGTTGTCATTTTCATCGGCAAAATAATCCCACGCCCACTCTGACTTATCAACCCACTGTGCCGTATGGATTACCTTATAGAAGCCGTCGGCATCCCTTTCAAGCACTGCGGCGAAAGCCCATGAATACATTTCGAGATCATCATAAAGTTCATCGGCATCACTGTATTCGGAAGGAATGACAACAAAGCACTCATCGTAGATATCGCCCTTGGGGCTATCGTAGTAAAGCCCGAAGTACGGATCAAAATGGCTGAGGTAAAGAGCGTTGTATTCACCGGGGGCGGGTGCCTTAGAAACGGATATTCCCTCGCCGTTATAGGGCTGAACTGTCGCTGCGGCATCCGGCGAACCGACCATAACATAGGATTCGCTTGTGAAATCGTCCGCACCCTCTGTACCGGAGGTCATTACAGTTCCCTCTGCAAGGTCGATGTTATAGAGATAAATATAGCTTCCGGCAAGAATATTATCCTTGTCGGTGCTGGAATAGCTGAAGTTTGAACCGATGTTGCTGAAGTTTACATTATCAAAAGCATTGCCGTTGGAAAAGGCAGATATCATAAGGGCAAAGCCGGTAGGCTGAATATCCCATACCGTTTTGTCGGATTCATAGCCAAGGCTTCCCGTAATCTTATACGCCGAAGCGGCGCTGTCCCACTCGGCGAGTATAGCGCGCGAATATTTGTTATCGGCAAGCTGAGATTCCTGACCGTCGAAAACAAAATATGTTCCGGTATTTGTATCGCTGCCGCTTGTGTTGGAAATGCGGCTGACATTTACCCGAAACGGTGTAACATCGGCAGAAGCCGAAAACGAGCTAAGCGCGGCAAGTATTGCAACGCAAAGAAGAAGTGCAAAGGGTCTCTTCATTACTTTCATTTTCTCAATCCTTTCGCAGATTCATGGTTTTAGTTGTTCGTAATCTTGCTGTGCTATTTCCGAACAATTGTCAGGTTAATAGTAACATTCAACTCCTGCAATGTCAATCAAAAAAGTGTAAACAATAACCAAAAAACAAGAAAGCCCGGGCAAACCGGACTTTCTTGTCAGAAAGACTATTGCAAATTAAATTCAGCAATTATATTCTGTTTGTTTTTCTCTTCTTAACCTCGAGCGTTGCAATGCCCGCAAGCGAGATAAGTCCGAGAAGGATTACATTTGTCAGGTCGTCGCCCGTTGTCGGAGCCTTATCGGAACTGCTTGAAGAGGTTGTGCCGCTGCCCTTTGCATCGGAAGTTCTTGTGCCGGACGAAGAAGTACTGCCGGAAGAACTGCCGGTTGTACTGTCCGTTTCAGCAAGCTTCATTACAGCGAAGGGAGAAAGGCTCGAAACAGTTGCGGAAACCTTACTGTCAGCAACGGTAGCTTTAATCTGCTCTACACCGTCGTCGGTAAAGTGGCCGATGACAAGCTCGGTGCCGTCTTCCTCGTTAACGGGGAAGGTAATCGTAATGCTGCCTGTAAGTTCTACGGGTTCGCCATTTATCACAAGCTGAATATCGCAATGATGTGCGAGAGTGCCGTCCTGACCGACAATAGCCTGGAAAGCAGCATATGATACATGCTCCTCTGTAAGAGGTGTTACAACAAGCTGAGCTCCCTCGGGAATGAGTCCCTCAACCGTTATGCCTGTGTCTGCGTCGGTAAGAGTCTGCTCAACAGGTTTATAACCTGCGAGATACATCGTTCTGTATGACGTGAAATCGTCAAGGTCATTAGTACCGTAGCAAGCATCAGCCTTATAACCGTTAACGCCTTCAGCATAGTACTTTTCCATATCAAACATACTCAAAGCATCAAGGTCGGTCATATCGACAGGCTCTCCCTCATCGTCGAGAGCTGAACCGGTCGTGATAACAGCTGCAAGTCCGAAGTATGTGCCGTCGGCCGTCTTGCGGGTATCAACTGTCTGGGAATTAGCATTATTCTCGCTGTCGAGATACCAGACGGAATCGTCAATGGTCTTTGTTCCGAGCTGAAGCTGCTGCTGTCTTACATTGAGAACACCGTTGGTCTCGTAAGAGCCGCCGTTGCCCTCGATATCTGTCCGGTAGTCGATCCAGCTCCAGGGAAGAGTAATCTCATATACATCAAGTCCGGATTCGTCATCAGTTTCATCAAGCTGATATACAAATTCATCGTCAGTCTTGACTGCATTGCCGTCTTCATCCTTGAGCGCACCGGTATTTCCGTTGTGAGAAACACAGAAATAAGCTTCGGGGTAAGGATTGGATACGGTCTTGGTTTCAAGATCGGTATGAGGAACACCGAGCGTTATTGTATGATCGCCGACTGTAAAGCTATCCTCTTCAGCAGCAACTCTTGTCATTGCAACCGCAGACATCTGATAATTCGAGTTGAGTGCAGCCTCTGCGCCGCCTTCCTCAGAACTCAAATCCTCAGGAAATGCGGAATACATAAGATTGTAGTAATTATCTGTAAGTGCAATGGTGACTCTTCTTGAAGCCGCAGATGCAAAGGCTTTCTCAAAGTTATAGCTATCCTGGTTAACGATGTCGGAAATCTCGTCACTGAGAGGATCGGCACTCGTTACAGCAAATGTTGCGCTGTGGCCATAGTCGAGACCTGTCTTGCTCTCGCCCTTTTCGAGCCAGTCAATTACCTCTTCGGTATTGAATGCGTTTATATGTCCGCCGCAGGTGATGGAAGCTGCAAGGTAGAGATTCTCATCATCATAGGTAGCGTACATATTCTTCTCGGCTGCAGCTGCAGTGCCGTACTTGTCGTCACTGCACTTCCAGGAGAAGTCATTGGAAACGAGGGTGTACTCATTTTCTCCAATGACGCCGTCCATCTTGGGAGCCTCAAGTGTTCTGTAAACATTTGTAGAGCGCTCATCGACAGCCTTTGTAGCGATAGGCTCTTCGGAGAAGTAAACATAAGAGTCAGAGGCGAAGGTAGATTTACCCCATTCGCCGTAGGTCTTAACAGTTTTGTTTACAAAGTCAACATTCTGGAAGTTTGCATACATACCGGTGATAAGACCCTCATTGTCCGATCTGCCGCTTTCCTCCTGGTTCATTGCGTAATACGCGGTTCTTTTGTTGAAATATCCGAACTCATAGGTAAGAAATCCGTAGCCGTTCTCCTTAGCATTGGTCTGAACCATCGTGCAAAGCAGGATGCGGTCTTTTCTAATGGGAGCATCGATAGCTTCGGGATCCTCGCTGAAATAGGTGTATGCCCACTCAGACTTGGTACCGCCCCATTTTTCAGAATGAATAACCTTGTAGTTTCCGTTGTCATCTCTTTCAAGAATGGTGCCGTAAACGAAGGTCATAGGTTTGAGAGCCTCATAGAGCTCGTCTGCATTGGCGTAATCCGCAGGATCTACAAAGAAGCATTCGTCATACATATCGTCTGTATCCTCTGTGCCGAGAGCTTCTTTGTACAAGCCAAATACAGGATAATAATGGCTCATGTATACGCCGTATGCGGGTGGGATGTCGTAGTAGGAAGTGGAGCCTATTACGGGCAGCTTCGTAATACGGGCATTGTGACTTACAAACGGCCTAGTGGTTGCGTTCTCGTCCTCGCCGCCGATCATCATATAAGCGTTGCTTACAAGGGGATTGGAACCCTCATATGCCTTAACTGAAATTTCGGGTTCAGTGGGTCTGGTAGGATCATTGACATAACGGGTCCAGTCATACTCAAAACCGGTAGCATCGATTGTGCCGAGGACAGGATCGATTCCGTAGAAGTATACCGGCTGTCCCGCAAGGTCATTGTTGGTCTGGAATCCGCCGCAGGTGGTAGTATCGTCGCTTGTATCTTCCGCAGTGCCACCGTCGTTATATCCTATTGTTGCAAGGTTTGCCGCGTCGAACGCAAGCATCTCCTGATAAGAAATGGCTACAACAAAACCGGTATCGGGTATATCCCAGTCGGTCTTGGACACATACTTACCTCTGCTTGACTCTACGACATAGCATCCCTGCTCTGCCGACCAGTCAACCAGTATTGCAAAATCATGTAATATTTTTTCGAGGTTTGATTCCTGACCGTCGTACATCAAGTATGTTCCGAAGCCGCTCAGGAAAGTGGAATCACGCATTTCAAGTCGGCTGATGCCTATCTTGAAAGGTGTTATTTCATCAGACGAAGAAGCAAAGCTGCAAAGACTGAAAATCATTGCAGATGCCAACACGAGAGCGAGAAGTTTTTTGGTTAATTTCATCGTTAGTTACCTTTCATCCGTTAGACGGTTATAATCGGTGAATTACGCGTTCTTCTTTTTCTTCTTGAGAACTACTACAACCACGATTGCGGCTATTACTACTACAGCAACAATGATTGCAATGATAACGATTGTCTTTGTGTTAGAGCTGTCGGTATCTTCCGCCGGTGCAGAAACTGTTGTGGATACAGTGGTCTTTGTGGTAGTATTGTCTGCCTTAACCTCTGTGGTGGTGGTAGTAGCGCCGGTAGTTGTATCGAAGGCGTGAGGCTCAGGCTGGCTGTCGGTGAAGACTACAAAGGATTCCGACATGAAATCGTCTGTACCCCATTCGCCGCTGGTCTGGACCTTCTTGTTCGGGATGTCAACATTTACAAATGTTGCATACTGGCCGAGGAAAGAACCCTGATCTGCGGGGCAAGCGCCGTATCCGGCACCGAGACCGTAATATGCGGCATTTACGTTAAGTGAGCCGAAGTTGTAGGTCAGCCAACCGTACTTGCCCTCTTCGCTCTCATTCATAACCATGCACATAAGAACAAGTCTGTTGGGGTTAGGTGTGTTCTCTGCCGTAAAGAGCTGATATTCGCTGTCGGAGTATGCCCACTCGGTCTTGTCCTCCCAACCGAAGGTGTGAAGAACCTTATAAATGTTATTCTCGGCGTCTACCGGCTCAAGTATTGCACTGAAGCAGTATGCGCAGACATCGAGTGCCTCGGAAAGGTCATCCTCAGTCTCATAATCCATAGGATTGATAATGAATGTCTCGTCGTAGATATCGTCTGTATCCGCTGTTCCGAGAGCTTCCTTGTAAAGACCGAGCTGCATATCGTAGTGGCTGATCCAAATAGTATTGGTGCTGTTCGGAGCAGGCATCTTTGTAATGGAAGTGCCGCCGACATAAGGCTCAGTTGTAGCTGTAGCGTCTTCGCTGCCGATCATGACATAAGATTCGCTTGTGAAGTCTTCGGCGCCCTCTGTGCCGGAAGTCATAACAGTGCCCTCTGCAAGATCGATGTTGTAGAGATAAATGTAGCTGCCTGCAAGGAAATTATCCTTTTCATTGGTTTTGTAGCTGAAATTCGTACCGATGAGTGAGAAGTTGTTCCGGTCGAAGGAGTTCCCGTCAGCGAAAGAGGAAATCATAAGCGCAAAACCGGTAGCAGGGATATCCCAACCGGTCTTGTCGTTTTCGTAACCGAGGCTGGCGGTAATCTTGTACGCATTGGCTGATGCGTCCCAATCCGCAAGTACGGCACGAGAGTAAAGATTGTTGTTGAGTTCGCCCTCCTGACCGTCAAATATGAAGTATGTACCCATATTTGCGTTGCTTACATTACCCATCTCGATACGGCTGACATTTACTCTGAAGGGAGTAACATCGTCTGCAGATGTAGCAAGGCTGCAAAGAGATACAATCATCATAACAGCAAGTGCAAGTGCGAGTAATTTGTTGGTGAGTTTCATGATTTGCTTCCTTTCGTTAATTAAATTACTTAAATAAATTTTGTCTGACCTCTGAACTGCGAATTTCGGCAAAAGCAACCGCGCCTGTGGCGATAAGCGAAAGAACGGCAATTACCTGCGCCGCAACGCTTACGCAGCCTGTAACGGCATAGCTTGCGTCAGCCGCAGCAACAGCAGTCTGAGCATTGACAGCGGCGGGAATGTCCCGACCGGTCTTGTCGCTCGGCACCCGTAGCGGCATAACAACCGACAGCACGAGTACCTTACGTTACAGTTCAAGCAAACTATAACACTACTAATGGTATTTGTCAATAAACTATTGTAAAAGAGCATTGATTAAAATATGAGTTTTTTCCAAATGTGGTCATATTACACATCGGAAAGTTCCGATAATTGTCAATAATGTCCAATCACATAATTTTTGCGCCGCTGTCGCTGTCTACATAAAGAACGGCATTGTCATGCTTTCTCAGAATAGAGGCGGGGCACTTCTCGGAAATATCGCCGTTAATGGTATCATATACCGCATTTGCCTTTGTTGCGGCGGGAACCATGCAGAAGAGGTAATCGCCGCTGAACAGCATGGGAACCGTAAGTGAAAGCGCATGAGTGGGAACGTCGTCAAACTTTGCAAAGCAACCGTCGTTTACCTGCTGCTGGCGGCAGATATCGTCGAGCTCAACTACTTTTACCAGCTTCTTGTCGTTGAAGTCGGCTACGGGCGGATCATTGAATGCAATGTGACCGTTTTCGCCGATACCCATGCAGACTATGTCGATGGGATGCTCGCGGAGCAACGCAGAATAGCGCTCGCACTCTGCATCAATGTCCTCTGCAAGACCGTTGAGGTATGTGACCGACTTGAAAGGTGCTTTGGAGAATATTCTGTCGCGCAGGAAATTGCCAAAGCCCTGGGGAGCGTCCTTTTCAAGTCCGACATACTCGTCCATGTGGAACGCATTTATTCTTGTAAAGTCGATTTCGGGGTCAGTGTAGAGAGATTTGAGAAATTCGTTCTGCGAGGGAGCGGCAGCGAAAATCATATTGATCTCGCTCTTTTGATTAAGCAGCTCCTTCATCTTTGCGGCACATTCGCTTGCAGCGCATGCGCCCATGGAATCTCTCGTGTCGAAAATCTTGACCTTGAGCTTGTCCTTTGAAAACTCCTTGATAATTGCCATTGTTATATATCTCCTTAAAAATTATTTTTCAAAAATCGTATTTCCGCGGACTATCGTCTTCATAATATTTATATCATCATCGAAAACAACGATGTCGGCGTCTCGTCCGACCTCGAGCTTGCCCTTCTTTTCATTCTTCACGGCGTCCGCCGGAGTAAGCGTCATCATTCTGACGGCGTCGGTAAGCTTGAAGCCGGCTTTTTTATACATATTCCGCACAAGACGGTCTGTGGTCGCCACGCTTCCGGCAAACGCGCTTCTGTCCGGCAGCTTGGCAACTCCGTCCTCTATTATCGCCGATTGACCGTTTGCCAGACTGCCGAGAATTATATTCTCGCCGTCGGGCAGACCCGCTCCGCGGCTGGAGTCGGTGCAAAGCGTAACCTTTTCAACACCCTTGACCTTCGGAATATATTCAAGAAGCGATATCGGAAGATGACAGCCGTCGGCAATAAGCTCGACGGTAAAATCAAGCATATAACCCGCATCGATAAGGCCCGGATAACGGTAGGAATTGATGCGCTTCAGTCCGCCCATGCCGCTGTAAAAATGCGTCAGCATGCTGTAACCGCTGCTTATAGCCTCTTTGGCGTCGTCATACATGGCGTCGCTGTGTCCGAGGGATACGAGAATTCCCTTTTGTGAAACCTCGCGGCCGAACTGCAAAGCACCCGGAAGCTCACTCGCCGCCGTCCAGCGCACAATATCGTCCGAATACGACAGTATCTTCTCGTAATGCTCCTTTACCGGCGGCACGATGTACTTTTCATCCTGCGCGCCCTTCTGACTGATGGCGAAATACGGTCCCTCAAGATGCACGCCGATCATATCCGCGCCGTTAGTATTTTGCTTCTTAGCAACCTTGTAAGTATCAAGGAAGCGAAAAAGCTCCTCGTCGCTGCACGAAAGAGTAGTCGGCAGCATTGATGTCGTGCCATGCTCCGCATGCAGTCTGGCCGCGCCGAGGAAGGCCTCGACCGTACCGTCCATAAAGTCATGTCCTCCGCCGCCGTGCAGATGGAGATCGACAAAGCCGGGAGAAACATAGTTTTTGCCGCAGTCAATCACCTCGGATTCACGAGCGATTTCAGGTGAAAATCTCCCTACCGCCGTTATAACTCCGTTCTCATACGACACCGCACCGTCGTCGAGTATCATATCCGGCAGAACCACTCTGCCTCGTACTGTTATTTTGCCTGACATCCAACATTACCTCACTTGACAAACAAATCAATTTAGTATAACAAACTGTACCGAAAAAATCAATGGAAAGAGCAAAAATGATTTTAATTGTTGCAATTTATTTCTATAATTGATAGAATATCAGGCAGAGAAGTAACAAGCGGTCAGGATGCTACCGCCAATTATTAATAATATACGGAGAAAAATGAAAAAATTTACTCTTGAAAAAATCAATAGATCCGCATCGGTGAAGAAAAGTCTCGTTCCCTTTGCGGTACTACTCGGTTTTTCCGTTCTGTTTGTACTTGTGCAAAGCGGCGCTCTGCCGATACCCGGTTTTGAGCCGCCGGCACTGACGCCGTACATCTCGGTATATAATTCCCGCTTCACCGCGAGTGGCTCCAACGACCTGCTCTCGTCGGAAAGCTCCGCCGACGCAGGCCGAAAAGCGGGCGCCGCAGATGTAAGTATGAGTTTTCCGAGCGCTGCAGAGCTGACAGCCTCGGGCTACCGTATCTCGGCAGCGCGCTTCGGCTCAGCAAGCGAAGTGGGCTTTGCAGACGCCTCGGTATTCTCGCCCTCCGCTGAGTTCTCATTTTCCGCAGAAAGCAAATATGACTCATCCGTGACTAACAGCGCCGAAACGCAGGATGTACCGGTTCTCGAAACCAAAATGGGCTTTGTCTTCCGTCACAACCGGGACTCCGGCACCGCGCTGTACGACCGCACCGGCTATCTGATTTACGAAAGCATTCCCGACACGCTCTCCTTCACCGGCGAGCGCGACAGGCTTGACCGTGCTGTTTTTTCCGACAACGGCAAATATGTTGTTTGGGATTACACAACCCACAGCTTTACCGCCGCAGACTATAATCCCGCCCTAGATTCACGCGGGGTCAAGGGATGTGTCCCCCAATATTGGGGCAAATCCGACGGGGAGCTTACCGTCGCTGCCGGCGAAAACGGTCTCCTCGGATATAAACGTGGTGACAGCTTCATTATCGCGCCGATTTACGCGAAGGCATATCCGTTTCGCGAGGGGCTCGCGGTTGCATGCGGCGACGACGGCCGTCTGCATATACTGAATTCCGAAGGTGCGGAGCTCTTTTCGGAGCTTAGCCTGTATGCTCCCGACACAGACGGTGCCGAAAGCATGGGCTTCTATTGCTTCGACGGCGGAGTTATGCTTGCAAGGCTTTCGGAAACCGACGCCGACGGCAATACCTCAAAGACTACCGTCGCACTGAAATCCGATGGCACCGTGCTGTCGCTTCCCGGAGGATATTCGCCGGTTTCATACTCCGACGGCGCAATTCTGCTTGAAAAGAACGGGCGTTACGGCTTTATGAATACAGACGGAAAATGGCTGTGTGACCCCCTCTATACCTACGCCTCGCCGTTTTTTGAGGGTCTCGCGACGGTTGGCGGCAAGGACGGCAAAAAGGGTATCATAGATCTGAACGGAAATTTTGTCATACCGGCAGTATTCGATTACATCTCCTACTGTCAGGACGGCGTTATAACTCTGTATGACAAACAATCCGGTTGGTGCCTGCTCAATAAGCTGACAAACGAATAGACTGTAATATAAAACATCCGGATGGCATTTACAGCTTGGTTCCGCAGTATTCAAATGCGGTTTTCAGCGTATTTGCCACCCGGCTTATTTTTTATTCCGACAAGACAAAATTCATTGGGTCAACGGCCGTACCGTCTTTGCGTATTTCAAAGTGAACGTGTGTGCCGAATGCCCGACCTGTCTCGCCCACCTTGCCGATTAGATCGCCCTGAGAGACCCGGTCTCCGACATTCGCGCATATGCTGCTCATGTGCGCATATATCGATTCGAGCCCGTTTTCATGCTCCAGCATCACCATATTCCCGTAGGTGCCGTAGTAACCCGACTTGACAACAGTACCCGACAGACCGGCGGCGATATCGTCTCCCAAAGGTGCTGATATATCAACACCGCTGTGCTTCTCGTAAGCTCCGTTCAGTACACGGGAGCCGAAGCCGCTTGTTATCGGTCCGGAATTCGGCAAAATAAACGCCGTCTCTCCGTGCCGTTCCGGCAAACGCTTGGTACCAACCACAATTTCCCTGTTGACAGGTTCGGTAACTACCGTTTCGCTTACCACGGTTTTACTTGCGATTTTGCCGCCTGCGGTGGCAACTGCGTAGGTCAGCAGTACCGCGCCGTCGCTCCCCTCGTTTACGACCTTATAGTAATCCTCATACTCTTCGTCCGTTTCAGTCACGACGGTGTCGCACTGAATGCTGACGAATTCGTAAGCAACCGAGCTTTCAAAACAGGAAAGGCTGGCATCGGACTGCCGGTCGCGCCTGAGCGTATTTCCTCCCGAAGGAACAAAACCAAAAACCGACATGGTCGGCAAAAGCGACATTCCGTCATCAGTTTTCTGTTCGGCGGACGCTCCGGCGCACGATAGGCAGAGCGTCAGTCCGGCAAATACTGCCGCGGTAAATTTCGACGCTATCCGAGGTAATTTGTGTTTCATTATCTTCCCTCCTGACATGGAAATATTACCATGCCGAAAACAACATACTGTTTCCCGTCGGTAAAGAAAGCCGAAACAACTTATGGATAAAATATGAAACAGCAGGGAAAAATCCCTGCTGTTGTCGTTTTTTGTCAGCGTAATAAGCCCAGCTTACGCTTCCAAGCGAAAATACGGTCCAGGCTCCGGTCGATTTGGTTTTCGTCGATAATACCTTTTTCGACAGCTTTAAGCACCGCCGGAAGTTGTACCTCGTAATCGCTGGCGCACAGCATATCGTTCCCTGCAATAACGGCGGTCACTGCCGCTTTTTCGCCGTCGGTATATTTGCTGACCGCATCCATCAGCAGGTCGTCTGTAATTATGACTCTGTCAAACCCCATCTCTCCGCGCAAAATGTCATGCACGGGCCCGGAAAGCGAAGCCGGATGACTTTCATCGATTTTACTTAGTATATTATGAGACACAAGCACCGAATCCGCTCCTGCGGCAATGCCGCTCGCAAACGGAATCAAATCTCTCTCCCGCAGCTGTTCCGGTGAACGGTTATCCACCGAAAGGCCGATGTGCGTGTCGGCATTGTCCCCGTAGCCCGGGAAATGCTTAAGCATACTTCCGATTTTACACTCGTCCATCTTTTTTATCATTGCGGCTATGATACGCGCAGTCTCGCCTGCCGTGAGTCCCAGCGTACGCGTATATATGAAGCTGTCCCGGTCATCAGTCACATCACATACCGGCGCGAAATTGACATTAATACCCAAGCTTTTAAGGAATGCGCTTTTAGTAACTATGTCGTCTAACAGCGCAGTCTCCCCGCCCTCGGCAAGAAGTGCCATCGGAGATTTGAAGCGCTCTGAACGAAACTGCGGGTAAAAGCTCGCCCTCGTGACGCTTCCACCCTCCTCGTCCGAGCCGATAAACAGAGGAGTCTTTGAATGTTTTTGATAGCCCCGAACGGTATCTGCAAGCAGCTCCGGAGTGCTGTTCTTAAAATCTGCTCCGAACAGCAAATAACCTCCAACAGAAAATCTATCAATATCGTGCAGAGCTTTTTCGCCGCCCGGACAACGCACGAAAAACAGTTGTCCGACCTTTTCCCGCAGCGTAAGATTCATTTTCATAACTGTCAGCGTTCCTTCTTTTTTCAGTACTGTTTGCAGATAAATTTTATACGCCGAATCAAAAATAGTCAATAATATTATCAAACAATACTTGACAAAACAAAGAAATATAGTTATTATAGTAATAGTAATCATTATCAATAGTGGAGAGATGGTATGCAGAGAAATACCGTTCAGCGCGAGCAAATACTGAATGCCGTGCGCATGACCTGTAATCATCCTACTGCAGAACAGATCTACAGTATAGTAAAGCAGCAGAACGACAAAATAAGCCTCGGTACGGTGTACAGAAACTTGAACCGACTGGCTCAAGAAGGACTGATACACAGGCTCGAAATCCCCGGCGAATGCGACAGATACGATAGTATTACAGATAAGCACTATCATATCTGCTGTACGGAATGCGGAGAATTCTGCGATATCGATATTCCCTACCGAGCTGATATCCAAGCGCAGGCAGAAAGCGTATCGTCCTATAAAATCGACTCGCATTCCATAATATTTAAGGGGCTTTGCCCTAAATGTCAGCAAAAGAAAAAATAAAAATTATTGATATGAAAAGGAGAAGAAAAAATGGCAAATCTCAAGGGAAGCAAAACAGAAGCAAATCTTATGGCGGCATTCGCCGGCGAATCTCAGGCAAGGAACAAGTATACCTACTTCGCATCCAAGGCTAAAAAGGACGGATATGTTCAGATAGCCAATATATTTGAGGAAACCGCGAACAACGAAAAGGAACACGCGAAAATCTGGTTCAAGCTGCTCAACGGCGGCTCTGTAGGCTCTACCGAGGAAAACCTCAAGGCGGCGGCAGAGGGAGAGAATTACGAATGGACCGATATGTACGCAAAATTTGCCGCTGAAGCTAAGGAAGAGGGCTTCGACGATATAGCATACCTCTTCGAGGCGGTCGGAAAGATTGAAAAGGAGCACGAGGAGAGATACAACGCTCTTTTGAAGAATGTCAAGGACGGTACGGTATTCAAGAAGACCGAGACAACGGTGTGGATATGCACCAACTGCGGTCATGTCTATATCGGTGAAAAAGCACCCGAGCTTTGCCCCGTCTGCAAGCATCCCCAAAGCTATTTCCAGCAAAAGGCCGACAACTACAGATAAGAAAACAGTACCGGGCGCCGCGAAATATCGCGGCGCTTTTTTGGTGACAAAACAGTAATTGTATTATCAATATGGCTGTGCTATAATTTGTCTCGGTCAATACCTATATGTATCATCAAAGATAGGAGCAGTTACTAAATGCTGAAAATTCAACATCTGACAAAAACATACGGCACGTCGAAGGCGGTGGACGATCTTTCACTCGAAATAAAGTCCGGTGAGATATTCGGTTTCATCGGCCACAACGGCGCCGGAAAAACCACTACCATCAAGTCATGCACGGGCATTCTCAACTTTGAAGAAGGCGAAATACTCATAGACGGAATATCCATAAAGAAAAACCCGCTCGAATGCAAGAAAAAGCTTGCCTACATACCGGACAATCCCGATCTGTATGAGTTTATGTCCGGCATAAAGTATCTGAACTTTATTGCCGACATATACTCCATTCCCGCAGGAGAGCGAGACGGTCTGATAAAAAAATTCGCTGACAAGCTTGAACTGACCTCAAGTCTTGCCAATACCATCAGCTCCTACTCACACGGAATGAAGCAAAAGCTTGCAATAATATCGGCATTTATTCGGACGCCGCAGATTCTCATCCTGGACGAGCCGTTTGTCGGTCTGGACCCCAAGGCAAGCCACACGGTAAAGGAGCTCATGCGCGAGCTGTGCGACAACGGCAGCTGTGTTTTCTTCTCCACACACGTGCTTGAGGTTGCGGAAAAGCTATGCGACAAAATAGCGATAATCAAAAGCGGTAAACTCATAAAATGCGGCACTACGGAGGAAGTAAAGGGCGACGATTCGCTTGAAGACGTATTCCTCGAGCTGGCCGAAGACAATAACTGAGGAGAGAGGATAAAGAAATGTTTCTTACACTTTTCAAAATCCGTCTGAAAAGCCTTTTCTCCGGACAGCAAAGCGCCAAAAAGAAAAAGAATCTCTCCCCCGCAATCAAAATCGGACTTTTCGCCTTTCTGGGACTTTATATACTTGTAATATTCGGACTAATGTTCTTCGGACTCGGAAGCGTTCTTTTTTCGCAGAAAATGTACGGCGTCTATTTTGCAATTGCCGGCGCGATAAGTATATTTTTAACCTTTGTCGGCAGTGTGTTCTCTATCCAGTCTCAGATTTTTAACGCCAAGGACAACGAGCTTCTGCTGAGTATGCCCATACGCCCCCGTGACATTATGCTCTCACGCCTTGCGGCTCTTGTCGCACTTAACTACATATACTCGGCTATAGTGATGATTCCCGCATTTGTCGCATGGTGCGTGCTCGGTCATGTCACGGCGCTCTCAGTGGTGCTGTTTATACTCGGAAATATTGTGCTTCCGCTGTTCACTCTGGCTTTCAGCTGTCTGATTGTCTGGCTTGTATCGCTATTAACCTCGCGAATGAAGCACAAAAATCTCTTTACCACGGTGTTTATGCTCGCAGCCTTTACTGCCTATATGTATCTGTGCATGAACATGTCCTCCCTCATATCCTCCATCACCGACAAGGCAGATGAAATCGGAGGCTTTCTGACTACCTTCGTGCTGCCGCTGCGCTTTTTCTCTGTATCCTGCGACCCGCTTGCCGGTATAGGCTCTGCCGTGGCGAACGAACTGCTTCTCATCGCAGTTTCGGTAATACCGCTCGTACTTATTCTCGCGCTGCTTTCTAAATTCTTTATCGGAATAGCAACGGTCAAAACTGCCGCAACCGGCAAGAAATATGTCAGCCGCAAACTGAAAGTCTCTAACAAAAAGCTTGCTCTTTTCAAAAAAGAGTTCTCTTACTTTCTCAGCCTCCCGATGTATATTCTTAACTGCGCGCTGGGAGCTTTGTTCATTCTGATTATCGGCGTATTGCTGATAATTAAAGGCGGAGACCTTATTGCCATGCTTACCGCGGACCAGATTGTCGGCAGTTTCCTCACAGACTATATTCCGCTCGCACTGACGGCAATTATAGGCTTTTGTGCCTCTATGACCGACATAACCGCTCCCTCCATCTCGCTTGAAGGAAAAACGCTCTGGATACTCCGGGTCGCCCCGATAGACGCAAAAGATGTCTTCTTCGGCAAAATCGCGGTCAACCTGGCCATCGGATTCCCGCCCATAATAATCACCTCTGTTATATCGATTTTCACATTAAATGTCTCGCCGGGCTCCGCAGTGCTCGTAATGCTTGCGGGAATGCTGATGCAATACTGCTTCGCGGCTGCCGGGCTCTACATCAATCTGCTTATGCCGAAGTTTGACTGGCTCAATGAAACCGTAGCAATAAAGCAGAGCATGAGCGTAGTAGTAACAATGTTCGGCGGATTTCTTTTGCTGGGAATACCGGTGCTTCTCTTCTTCCTGGTGCCTGTATTCTCCGCTCTCAGTCCCACAGTCTGCCTTATTCTGTTTATCTGCTACTTCACACTATTAAGCGCCGTCTTTACCGGTCTTTTGCTGACAAACGGCAAAAAGCGCTTCTATTCCCTGTCAAACTGATTTACAGATACAAAAAACATCGGTGCATTCAGTGTACCGATGTTTTTTATTTATGATATTTGCTTCCGCTTGAAATGGAAAACGCCCGATATATTTGCTCCTCGAGTATAACCCTCATAAGCTGATGCGGAAAAGTCATTGCCGAAAATGAAAGCCGCAAATCGCACCTTGCTTTGACTCGCTCGGACAGACCGAACGAGCTTCCGATAACAAAGGCAACCGACGAGCAGCCGTCTACCGCCGCGCGGTCAAGATAAGCCGAAAGCTGTTCGCTCGACAGCTGTCTGCCCTCGACGCAGAGAGCAATCTTTTTCGAGCCCTGAAGCTTATTAAGCTGAAGAAGTATCCCGTCGGCTTCCTTTTCAAGCGCGGACACAATCTCCTTTTCCGAGGGATTATCAGGCAGAGAAACCGGCTTCAACCCGATGTTAGTAAGCTTTCCGAAAGCCGAAATGCGCTTTTCATACTCGGAGAGTGCGTCGCGAAGGTACTTCTCCTTAGGCTCGCCGAGATATATTACGTAAATATTCAAAGCGTCGTCACTTCGCTTCTACCCGCCACCGTCAGGCGATAGTCGCGCATTCTCTTTGCTCCCGCCGTGATGAAAGCCCTCTCGGCGGTATTCTCGGCGACAGACGGAAGATTGTTGTCCCGGGAGAGATGAAAGAGAGCAAATTCCTCGCATCCGCTTGAAAGCAGCACCGGGAGGAAATCGGCGCAATCATCGTTCGAAAGGTGCCCGTCAGGCGAGAGGATTCTGCGCTTGAGCAGTTCGGGATACGGTCCGCTGCGAAGCATTTCGACGTCGTGATTGGACTCGATTATCACCTTATTGCAACCGCACAGCGCCGCCCGCACTTCATCGGAAACGTGACCTATATCGGTCGCTATTCCGAGCTGTTTTTCATTTACCTCCGTCCCTATCACATAGCCCACCGAATCGCGGCTGTCGTGAGGAGTTGAGAAGGGCATAAATACCGCGTCTCCGCACTGATAGCTCATCTGCGGAGCAATAGTGCGTATGTTCTTTTTGAGGCAGTCGGCCTCTTTGCAGGCTCCTTTGCAAAGAGCGGCGGAATACACCTCCTCGGCGCATGCCGGGGTAATGTAAATCGGTATATCGTAGTGCTTTGCTATCATGGAAAGCGACTGCACATGGTCGGAATGCTCATGCGTTATAAAGATAGCCCTGATATTGCCAAGACTTGTATCCAAACCGCGCAGTGCCGTCTCAATTCTTTTCATCGAGACTCCGCAATCTATCAGTATTTCGGTCGAGTCGCATTTACAGTAGATGGAATTGCCCGACGAGCCTGAAAACAGCGTGGAACAACTGAGCAAAACGATATCCCCCCTCTTAATTCACTTTATAATCCCAAACAAAATAAGCATATAGTCAACAAGAATAACCGCAAGCGGAACGACTCCGAGAATAAGCAGTACATCGCCCCAAAACGCCCGCTTATCAAGCGAGAGCTTGAAAGGATTGGGACGGTCGGAAAAATCCCTTTCCCCGTCCTTGCGGCGAAGCTCCTTAGATATCGACGTAAAGCCGCCGTTGACCAAAAGATACAGCACCATTACCACCGTAATGAAGGCAAGAAATACCGGTACTATATAAATGAAGCCCAAGTAAAGCGCGCCGTAATACGCAACGCTGGCCACAAGAAGCCAGACGCCCAGCATAATCAGCTTGGCGGCGGAAGTCAGCTTTCGCATATTTCACGCGCTCCCGTCTTTCTTATGTTGAGTATATACGCCTGTCCGCCGTCGAGCAGTTTATTTGCCCTGTCGGCAAAGAGCTGAGACATATCTCGCGGGACAAAAGCCTGAACCGTTCCGGCAAAGCCGCCGCCGTGAATTCTCCAGGCCGAGTTTGTGCCGCTCAAAAGCTCACTGCAAACGCAGAGAGCCGTAGAAAGCGGCTGAACTGTCGGCTCATTCGAGCAGTAAATATTCTGCAAAAGCGTGTAGCTTGAGAGTCCCGAACGGCGGACAACATCGAGAAACGCAGTCTCGTCGCGCTCGGATATCGCCCTCTTAGCCTCGTCCACCCTAATATTTTCATTGAAGAAATGCATAGCCCTCAAAAAGGCCCGGTCTCCGCACTTTCGTGTTATTTCCGAGCAATCGGAAAATACCTCGTCACGGTCGCAGTCGCGCAAAGCGGTCTTGCCGTACAGTGCGGCAACCGCACTCATCTCCTCGCGAATGGCCGAATACTCACCGCCGAGAGACGCGTGACTTCCCGCGGTCTTGATAATAACAAGGTCGAGATCGTCGAAGGCGTAATCGAGCTTGTCAAATTCGCCTCTGCCGAAATCCATGTACACCATATCGCCGACGGCGCTCGCCATCTGGTCGAGCAGTCCGCAGGGTTTACCGAAATAGGTATTCTCCGCAAACTGTGAGATGCGCGCGAGCTCCTTGCTGTCCACACGGTTTTCACCGAACATACCGTTAATGATCGCACCAAGCAGATTTTCAAACGCGGCGCTTGAGGAAAGTCCGGAGCCAAAGGGTACCGCAGAAGTAGTATATGCGTCAAAACCGCGGACGGCTGTACCTTTTTCGGCAAAGCCCGCCGCCATTCCGGCGACTATACCTGCGCTCGATCCTAAAATGGGCTCCAGTCGGTCGAGATTTACCGTATCCTCACAGAAGCCCTCGCTTTTCACTCTTACGATTCTTCCGCCGTTCTCGGCGACCACCGCAATAGTGTCGAGATTTACCGAAGCGCCGATCGCCTTTCCGTTGTTATGGTCTGTATGGTTACCGCATATCTCGCTTCTTCCGGGGGACGAGAAAAATCTTATCTCTCTGTCACCGAAATAATCCCTAAACGCCGCCACTGCATCCGAGTAGCGTTTTCTTGCCTCTCGGACATCAGGATAAAGCTCGCCGAAAACGGCGTCAAAGGCGCCGTCATTAATTTTTTTCAAAGCTTTTGTAGTATCCATATTATATGACCTGTTCCTTATCTACCTATATTTCCGTTATTTTGCATACAATGGCGGTTATATTATCCAGACCGCCGTTTTCAAGTGCTCTGCCGCGCAACTTCTGAACCGCCCTGACAGGACCCGAGCTGAGAATTTTTGCGATTTTTTCCTCGCTTATCATATCGGTAACGCCGTCGCTGCAAACAAGGTAAACATCGCCGTTTTCAGGGGGATGCATCGAGACAAACGGCACAAGCGCCTTTTTCTGTCCGACATACTGGCTGAGTCTCGGCTTCAGCTCGCCCTTGGCAATCGGAGCTGTGTGGTCCAGCGAAAGTCTTACAAGCTTTTTTCCGTCGAGCTTATACACTCTGCTGTCGCCGACATTGCAGACAGTCACTCTGCCGGGAGCAAATCTCAGCGCCGCCATGGTCGTCGCCATTAGAGCCACGCCGTTATCCTCCGCCGCTTTGAGCACTCTCTCGTTCATTCTGTGCGCCGCAAAGCGCAGAATATTGTCGTTATCCGCACTGTCAAAGACGCATTTCCCGAGTTCATCGGCCGCTATCGCGCTTGCCTGCTCGCCGAGCGCCTCGCCGCCCACTCCGTCAAAAACCGCAAAAACCGGCTTTTCATCTGCATTAACGCTTAGACTCAACGCTTCTTCAAGCCCGTCGTTGCCGTCGCCCAGTACGGTGCCGCCGAAGTAAAAATTATCCTCATTGTTTTGCCGCAGTCTGCCCTTATCGCACACGAGTGCGGCTTCAACCATATACTCCATCTATCTTCGGACTTCCTCACTCTTCGCCTGCAACACCGGAATTGTCTCCCTCGGCTCTGTCAAAGCCGTAGCTCTTGACTGTGAAGGGCTCGGCATTGAGATATGCCACGCGGTTGTTCATCAACATCGAAGCCGCCGAATACTCGTGGCTAAGAAGGTAGAAGAACAGTATTTCGCCGGTCTCGGGAACAAAGTTATACGCTATCTCATAGCTGAATACGCCTACGCCGTTGTCGTACAGGTAAAGCTTGAGCTCTTCATTATTTCCGAGAGTATATACATCGCCCTTGACATCGGGAGCGTCCTTTTTTGTGTAGGTATTGCCGCCGAGAATAATAGTGTCCTCGGTCTCTCCCTTTTTAAAATCGTATTCAACAGTTTTACTGCTGTCGGCAATATCGGTGGATATCATCTTGTCGTCGGTAAATTCATACTTAAACGGCTCGTCAATATGCCCCGTAAGGTCGCGGAACAGATAAATATACTGATTCTGTGAAGTGTTTTCAAGCAAAACATCCAGCTTGTTTATTCTTAAAAAGCCGTTGGTATTATAGTAATCATTATACTTTCCGAGCAGTTTAGCAACATTAGGAGCACTGTCGGAAATCGACTCCAGCCGTTCTTCTCTGAACTCTGCATTAAGCACGGCACCGTCTGAGGGAAGGGTCACGGCATCGGTTTTTTCATCGAACTTTCCTTCAAGCGTGAAGTCAAAATCGGCAACATACAAGCCGAAGGCATTGAAAACAAAGTTGCCCTTCAAATCAAAGCCGTCCGAATCAAAATCGTTTACCGTAGCCGCAAGCCCGAAGGGGATGCCGAATATCGAGCTTGAACCAACCTGGATATTGACCGCCGCGTCGTAAGTTATGACCGGCTTGGAATCCTTCTCCCCAATGTAAATATCGCCGTTTATCGCACTCTCCCAGGTGTTGCTGTCAAGATCGGTAACGCTGACGGAAATACCTGCCTTACCGTCAGCGGAGCCGTCCTCGTCTTCGCCGTTTTCGGCGTCGGCGGGTTCCTTATTTTTAACAAGAAACGCCGCAACGCGCGAATTGTAGTCATTAAAGAAGGTATATTCACCGCTTACCAGCCATACAAACTGCGTTTCGTCCTCAAAATGATAGAGGTTGAAGACATAAACCTCCGTGGTTTGCTCTACCTGTCCCTCGGGCGCGGCAGTAGTCGTCTCGGTATCGGAATCCCCTTCTGCCGCAGCAGAAGCGGAGGTTGCAGAGGATGAGGAGGAGGCACTGTCGGAAGCCGCTGAGGTTGTTTCGCTGTCCGAATGAGCGGTGGTATCTTTATAAACCGTCACGCTGGTAGGATGCGTCAGAGTAAGTGCTTCGCGCACAAAATCCCCGTTATCATCGAAATATCTGGTGTCGCTGAGGGTGCATTCGGATTTTTTGATTTCCTCGCGGTCTATACCGGCAATCAGCTTGACCGCCTCGCCGTTCGGGTCAACCTGTTCGGCGGCGTAATCGAATATGGCACATATGTCGTCCGCATCAAAACTCAGCGTAAGCTTCTTTGCCGCTGAAAACTCGTGTCCGTTGGCCGTAAAGGTTTCGGTGGACACTTCAAAGTCGTCGTTCGAGGTCATTTCCGCAAGCTTTCTGTTTATCGCATCGTAGACGCCGCTGAGTTCGCCCAGAAGCAAAAGCACGTCTATATCCTTCAGACGCTCGGATATGCGCTCGGCGCTCTTGGGCGCTATTTTTGCCAAAGTACCGTTCAGGCCGGCAAAGCGCGTGTACTTATCGGCCACATACGAAAGGTCTGCCCTGTCGCCGCCGACGGAAAGCTGAGTATCAAGGCTTGCCGTTCCGTCGGCAAAATTATTTGCTCCGTTCACAACTGCCGAAACGGCGTTGCCGTCGGTAAGATCCTCGCCGTTCCAGGTAATCTCATTGAAACTAAGCTCGGCATCGGTCACGAGGCTGTCAAATTCCGGCAGACTATCTGTTCCGAAGTCCAGCTTCATATCCTTCAGAATGGAATTTATAATTTTTCCGGATGTATTGGCGTTTTCAAAGAACATCGCCGAATTATCAGAGTACACCGTCTTTTTATCCTTTGAGCAGCCGGACGCCGCAAGCACGGAAAACATGACCGCCGCACAAAGAACAAGCGAAATAATTCTTTTCATCACGTTTGTATATCCTTCACTTTCCTACGGTAAGCAACGCCGCCACCGTAAAATCTACTTACACCATGTCATTCTACCATAAAGAAAAATAAAACTCAACTGATAATAAAAAAAAGTCACAAGCTCTTCACCTTACCTGCACCCAAGCAAATAAAATGGAAATTTTTGTCATAACCTATTGACATTGGCAAAATTTTCTGTTATTTTGTATATGTAAAACGAACAAAAGTTAAAAGCCGCATTGACTGCTTATGGACGGAGGTTGCCGTGAAAAGAAAAGGAAATACAAGACAAATAGATGCACTCGGTCGAATAGTTATTCCCAAGGATTTCAGAAACACACTCGGAATAAATGACTTCGACTCACTGGAGCTCTTTCTCGAAGATGACAGAATCGTCATCAAAAAGCTGGGCAAGGAATGTGTCTTCTGCTCCGGGCAGGAAAATCTCGCCGAATTTTCCGGAAAGTACGTCTGCGCCTCCTGTATGGCACAGCTTGTCTCTCCTTCGGAAAAGGCAGAAGCCAAACACGAGTAATAACCGGCACATGAAAAATCAATGCCGATACAGGCAAAAAATCACCGTCTGACGGATATCCGCCGGACGGTGATTTTTTATATTCATCCTTCTGCAAACTTTTCGATAGTCTTGTTCATAGATGTAATGAAGGGGGTCTTTATAGAGTCTATGGTAGAAGCGTATGTATTGCTCGAACCCCTGACAATATCCTGAATAGTCTGTCTGAGCTGATTCCAGTCATACACATAGCTCAAATCTACGATACGGTTTTCAAGGATGATATCAATCATTTCCTTGGACTCCTCGTCGCGCGTGGTTCTTCTCTGAAGAGTGATGTCATAGTAAGCCTGCTTGAGGGTGTCGGTGCTTGCCGCCGCCATCGCCTCCAGAATAAGACCGACTCTCTCGGTATCCTTGCAGGTCTTGGGAACGCAGTAAACGGTAGCGTTATTAAACTGCATTGCGCTGTAATATTTTTCCTGAGCCTCATCATACTTGGGGAGCGGAAGGATACCGTAGTCATCAACCATTTCTCTCATCTGTACTGCATGCGTCAGAGGACACATGTAGTAAACCGCTCTGCCCGACATAAAGGTGCCGACATTGATAACATTCCATCTGTCGGCGAAGCTGTAGTCATCGGCGCGAATCATGGCATCCGGGTCGCTCATATATTTATACACCTTGGCGAACACATCGTTAGCCTTTGCGCTGTCGAGAGCAAACTCGGGGATATCATCGCTGTCCTTGACAACACTGGTAACTCCCGCCGCCGCCATAAGCGCCGGGGCGCATTCATACTGGCCCACCGCGCCGTATCGGTCATTTGTGTAGTCTATAACAGAGTCGCCGTTAAGGTCGCCGGTCGCGTTCTTGCAAATATCATAAAACACGTCTATAGTCCACTTGCCTTCGTTAACGCACTCGTAAGCATTTCCGAGGTCAAGGTCGGCGTACAGCCTTTTATTGAATAGCACGCACCATGTAGCGTTATTATCGGTTATGTTGATATCTCCGAGCGCAAAATAGCTCTTGCCTCCGATAGAAAGCTGATCTATGGTAGTTTTATCCCAGTAGCTGTTTGAAAAGTCTACATAAGAGACATCGGAATAATTGATGAAAAGATTCTCTACGGCAAGCTGACCTGCTCGCATGCTGTCCATAAGAATGACATCAAATGAATCGTCATTGCTCTGGATAGCCGTTCTTGCGAAATCCTGATAATCAGTTTTCATAAGCTGTTCAATCTTGATATTGAACTTGTTCTGGACGAGCTCGGTTCTCTTGAACACAGCATCGTTGATGACCTCAGACGTTATTTCGGTGGCACAAACATCATTGGGAAGCCAATACTGGTCGGCGTCGTCACGCGTGAGTACGCGGAAGGTATAGCCGTTGTAATCGGTCGACGGAAGCGCTTCGAACGCCGCCGAGCCCTCGCCCGAAACCGCCTCACTGGTTTTACCGTTTGATTCGCTCTTATCGCATGACACCAGCACACACATGGCAAGAATCATCGAAACAGCGAGTAAAAAACAGATAATTCTCTTCTTCATTTGTTCCTCCAAAAAAACAGTAATTATGTAACAGCACTATATTTTGTATCAATAAATTATACGATTAAAACAAAAGTATTGTCAATAGCGCGGCAAACGATTATACTATTTGTTTTTTGCTGAAATTGTGATATACTGTCTGTAAACCGTCCGTGCCAAAGCGCGGACATGCGGACAGAAATCGGCACTTTTTATCAGTCGGTCCCGCCGTATGAAAGGACAGCCTTTTATGAAAAACAAAACAAGCAAACCCTCTTTGCGCTCCGAAAAGCGCATGGAGGTAATAAGACTCGCTCTCTCGATACTTCTTCTGTCATTGGCGGTATACTGCACAGGAATGCTGCGCGGATTCATATCCTCCGTTCCGCTCATACTGCTCTGCCCCGCTGTCGTGACTCTGTTTTACGATGAGCCGCTATACAATTCTATAATCACGGCAGTTTCGGCTCTGTTGTTTTCGGTCACCGACAGGCTCGGTACGGAGTACACCGTCATGTTCACGCTCGGAACGACCGCGGCGGCAGTGCTTGCCATGCTTGCTACCAGAATACTCAAGCGCGCATTTTACGGCATTCCCCGCAAAATGAAGGTTTTCTCGCTTGTTTCGGCAATTTTGATTTTTTGCGCTCTCAATGCGGCGTTTTTCAGAATTTGCGGCAATCCCGTGACCGTTCTCAGGCAAAGAAGCGAAGCAAAGTTATATCTTTCGGAAAAATACCCGGATAAAGTGTTTTCATCCGTCAGCACACATTACGACGTATCTCGGGACAAATATATCACGGTTCTCACTTACTTAGACACCGGCTCGGAGCTTGAAAGCGAGCTCTTCCGCGACGGAGACCTGTGGAATGACGGGTACTTTGAGTTTCTCAAGCAAAACGCCCTGTCTGCAAGACGCAGTGAACTGATTTCCCTTATTCGCGAGGATAATGACGACAGGCTGTCGTTTCGCGAAGCGGGAATAGCTATCGACAATAACAGCGAGGGTGCAGTCGCACTCACATACGGCGGCGACAATTCCTCACTTTACGGCAAAATGAGTTTTGATATATCGGTGGATTTTGCAACTCCGCTAAGACGGGACTTTGCCGCATACTGCACACACATTGCAAAGCACCTGATTGACAACGGCTTTGTTTTCGACAAAATCAAGTTTTACGGCGGTGACGATGACAGCTATCTTTTTGAATATCTGCTGACTCCCGATTCCGACTTAAATAACGTATTTGCCGATGTAAAGAATTTTAATGCCGACGAATATGTTTCTTACAGCTAATAAATCTCACGAATAATTTAAGCCGTGCCGCCCGACAATAAAGTCGGGCGGTTTTTTCGCCCGTGCCGAAGCCTTCATGCAATTTTTGAAACGGATGGTCTGAACAAATGAATATAAATGAGCTCAACAATCACAACGGGCGCCGATTTACGGAGCGCTTCTGCGCGTTTCACGGCAGAAATGTTCCGGTATCATTCGATCCCGGCGATGACAACGGCGGATATGTCTGCCTTTGCGCCGACAACTGTCCTCATGTTACCTGCCGCCGACACGGCGAAGCTGAACAATCGCAAGACCGAAGCTTAGATAAGGCACGGTAAACGGCCGAAAAGAGAGTCTTTGCGGCACATAAGCTGCTGCATAGACTCTCTTTTTTATAAAATACTAGGCGGGTATTCCTGACTTGCCTTTTCTGTCAACTAAGACCTAAGCTGCGCTCCCGCCGCCGGGTCATCGTTTATCCCCGGTATTTCTCCGTCTGCCATTGCTCCGTTCGGTTTTTCTTTTCTCGGCATTTCTCCGTTCATTTTATCGCCGGGTCTGCCTCCCATACCGCCGCCGAATGCCGAAGCTTTCGCTCCGATATAAGTGACTACTTCTGTCAGTTCGACGCTTTCTATCTCACTTTCTCCGACATAAACTGAATATGTCTCGCCTTTTTCCAATTCATCGGTGCTTATAACAAGTGAAGAAAACGACTTGGACGGAGTATAGGAAACAATCTCCTTTCCGCTGCTGTCCGTGAGTCTTACAGTCGTACCGCCCTCTGCAGCCGAGTCAAGACCCACTGCCAAGCAGTAGTTTTGCGAGCTGTCGGAAATCGCCTGCATCATTCCGGACGACCCTGCCGCTATCAGCGTTCCGCCGGATTTAGTATATGAGCTGTTATAGTCAAGAGCGCCGTTGCCGTTATTTGTCGGCCCCTCTACATATACCTTGCCGCCGGTCTGAACAATGCTCCCATTAGAATCCAGTCCGTCGCCTTCGGCGTTTATATATATGCTTCCGCCGCTTATCGTCAGCACCATCGAGCCGTCTGAGGTGTCAGCATTTCCGGTCTGCCCGTGCCAAACGATGAAGAGCTGCCGTCGGAAACATTTATGCCGTCGTCTTCCGAACGCACCCTGATATCGCCGCCGGAAATATCAATCACCTTTGACTCTATTCCCTCATAGCTGTCGGTAATATCTACACAGCCACCGCTTATTCCGATGAAGCAGTCGGCATGTATTCCGTCATCTCCGGCTTTTACAGTAAGAATACCCTCCGAAACCGATATATAACCGTCACTGCCGTCATCGCTGCCGGCCTTTACTCCGTCGTTGGCGCTATCGATATTTATATCGGCAGAATCGCCCGAGATATCAACATAAAACTTGCTCTTCAAGCCGTTGTTCCCGCTCTTTATATCAAGCTTGCCGCCCCTGACGGCAAGCGTTGTTTCCGCCTGAACGGCATTATCGGCGCTGTCGAGGGAAATATCGCCGCGCTCTATGAGCACAAAGCCCTTTTCACCGTCCGACGAATTATACGACTGTATCGCGTCACCCTCACTTGTCTTTACAGTCACGCTGTCTGCGGCTATATATACGCAATCCTTGCCCTTGATACCGTTGTTTGCGGCATTCACCTCAATGTCGCCGCCCACAATATACAAATCATCCTTGGAATTTATACCGTTATTGAAATTCGCATTTATTATCAGCTTGCCGTCGCCGTTGATCGTAAGATCGTCCTTTGAAAAAACGGCGGCGTTGGGCTCCTCCGCCTCGGCGTCGGCGTATAACGCGTCCACCGAGTCGGTCAGAGTATTGGTTGTACCGGACGCAAGGGTAATGACCG
Source organism: Bacillota bacterium (assembly GCA_029006345.1). Taxonomy (GTDB): domain Bacteria; phylum Bacillota; class Clostridia; order Oscillospirales; family SIG627; genus SUG1173. The sequence continues at coordinate 6,151 of JAQXGK010000074.1, read as the reverse complement.
CTTTATCGGCATTTTTTACGTATATCGGCGCGCTTTCAGCCGAGCTGATATCAGCGCCGTTCAAAATCAAGTGAACTGTCTTTCCGTCTGCATCCACAATTATCTGCCCGTCGTCCGTATTGCCCGAAATGACATAAGCTCCCTCATCAGTCACCGTTACAGTGCTTCCCGAGGCCTGTGCTCCCGTTCCTGACACGCTCGCTTCTTTGTCAAACTCTATTTTTGTCGCGTCTTCCGGGCAGCTTGTATCGGTATCGTTTTCATCCAGCGAGACGGAAACATCCTTAACAATATTAGCTTTATCTGCCGCCTCGGATACAATGCTCTGCGACTCATCCGAATTCGATGTGACCGCCCCCTGCGAATTCTCTCTGTCATTTGCCGAACAGGATACAAGCGCAAGAGCAAGAATGGTCACGGCGGTGCTTATAGCTGCCATAGTTTTCATAGTGAAATACCGTCCTTTCAGGCTGTGCTTCTATCATCTTACGGCTAAATAATACTGCCGGAAAATGAAAAAAACGAAATCTTGATGTGTTTTTCTTTTGAACAAAAACAAAATAAAGGGCAAACGGAAATCCGTCTGCCCTTATATGATTGCCGATTATTGCTCTGATTTTTCCTTAATGTACTTATCAATAGCCGCCGCCGCATCTCTGCCGGCTCCCATTGCAAGGATAACGGTAGCCGCGCCTGTTACAGCGTCGCCTCCTGCGAACACGCCCTCGCGCGAGGTCTGACCGCCCTCACCGAAGGTTTTGATTCCGCCCCATGTCTCTGTATCAAGGCCCTCGGTAGTGGACTTGATAAGCGGGTTGGGCGAAGTGCCGATAGCAATGATAACACAGTCGACATCAAGGTCGAACTCCGAGCCCTTTTTCTCGACCGGTCTGCGGCGTCCGGAAGCGTCCGGCTCGCCCAGCTCCATCTCGACGCAGGTCATGGCTCTGACATTTCCGTTGTCGTCCGAAAGAATTGCCGTCGGATTATTGAGAAGCTTGAACTCGATGCCCTCTTCCTTTGCGTGCTCGACCTCTTCCTTACGAGCGGGAAGCTCGTTTTCCGAGCGTCTGTAAACGATATATACATGCTCCGCGCCCATTCTCATGGCACAGCGTGCGGCATCCATGGCAACATTGCCTCCGCCGACAACCGCAACCTTCTTGGAATGCATGACCGGTGTAGTGCCGTCCTCCTTAAATGCCTTCATAAGGTTGATGCGCGTCAGATACTCGTTTGCGGAATACACGCCCTTGAGGTTCTCACCGGGAATTCCCATAAATCTCGGCAGACCCGCACCGGAGCCTATGAATACCGCTTCATATCCGTCCTCAAAAAGCTCGTCTATCGTCAGCGTTTTGCCGATGACCGTATCGGTCTCGATATCAACGCCGAGTTCGGCAAGTCCGTCTATTTCCTTTTCAACAATGGATTTCGGAAGTCTGAATTCGGGGATTCCGTAAACCAGCACGCCGCCGGCCTTGTGAAGCGCTTCAAATACAGTCACCTTATAGCCGAGCTTAGCAAGCGTTGCCGCGCAGGAAAGACCGGCAGGGCCGGAACCGACGACCGCGACCTTGTGCTTGCCGCCCTCAACCGGCTCGAGCTTTTCGCCCTGCTTATTGTGATAGTCAGCTACAAAGCGCTCAAGTCTGCCGATAGCCACCGGCTCGCCCTTGATACCGCGAACGCACTTTTGCTCGCACTGCGTCTCCTGGGGACATACTCTGCCGCATACTGCCGGAAGCGAGCTTGTGCGGGAAATAATCTTATATGCTTCCTCGAATTCTCCCTCTTTGACCTTCTCAAGAAACTCCGGAATATATATTCTGACAGGACAACCGCCGACACAGGGCTTATTCTTGCAGTTTAAGCATCTTGCCGCTTCATCCATTGCCTGTTCTTTGGTATATCCGAGTGCAACCTCGTTGAAATTGCGTTTTCTCTCATCTGCCGGCTGTGACGGCATGGGATTTTTATCAAGTCTCATATTTGGCATGTCAATTCACCTCAAAGCTGTGCATTCTTCAGAAGATTGCACTCTTTTTCCCGTTCCTTTCCTTCAAACTCTCTGTACATCTGCGCTCTTGCCATCGCTTCGTCGAAGTCAACCTCGTGGCCGTCGAAGTCAGGGCCGTCTACACAGGCAAACTTTGTCTTCCCGCCGACTGTAAGACGGCAGCCGCCGCACATTCCGGTACCGTCTATCATAATCGGGTTCATGCTAACGATAGTCTTGATTCCGTACTGCTCGGTCAGGCGGCAGACAAACTTCATCATGATAAGAGGACCTATGGTAATTACTCTGTCGTATTTTTCGCCGCTCTCAATAAGCGCCTTGAGTGCATCGGTAACCAGACCCTTTTTGCCGTACGAGCCGTCATCGGTCATCATCTCAAACTTTTCGCTGACTGCACGGAAGTCATCCTCGAGTATAACAAGATCACGGGTGCGGAAACCGACTATGGAATGAACCTCTGCTCCGGCCTCGTGCAGAGCCCGAGCAACCGGCAGTGCGATGGCACAGCCCACGCCGCCTCCGACAACTGCGACCTTTTTGAGACCATCGATCTCGGTCTCCCTGCCGAGCGGTCCGACGAAATCGGGAATGCAGTCGCCCTCGTTCAAGGTGCCGAGCTTCATGGTAGTCGCTCCGACTATCTGGAATATAATTTCAACGCTTCCGGCGTCTCTGTCATATCCCGCGATAGTAAGCGGTATTCTCTCTCCGTTCTCCTCCGCTCTCAGAATAATGAACTGTCCTGCCTTAGCCTTTGCAGCTACTCTCGGCGCTTCAACAGTCATTTTTGTAACAGTCGGATTAAGTATTTCCTTCTTCAGAATCTTATACATAATCATCTCTCCCCTAAATCGGCCGACTTAACCGATAATTTTTTACTGATATAATTTTATCACTTTTTTTCAAAAGTGCAATAGTAAATTCAAGTGTCAAATATACGGTTTTGGAATAGCATAATATAAAAGGAGGGATATAAATGAGCGATATAATAATCAGCTTCGACTCACCTACCGCAGCGGCAAAGGCGCGATCGCTCCTCAACAAAAACCGTATTTCCGGAAACGCTTACAAATCTTCGCAGAAAGACTGCGGATTCTGCATTAAGATACCGTCCTCTCACAGCAGCCGCGCGATCGGTATACTGAAAGACGGCAGAGTAAACTATAAATTAAAATAATAAAAATAAGGAGGCGGCAACCATTTATATTTATCTCGATAATGCGGCAACAAGCTGCCCCAAGCCCGGCAAAGTTTACAAAGAGGTGGCAAGACTGTCCTCCTCAATGCTCGGCAATCCCGGAAGAAGCGGACACAGGGCGGCTGTCGCCGCGTCAGACCTACTGTTCTCGGCGCGGATGACAGTCGCCGATTTTTTCGGTCTTAGTATGCCCGAAAATGTTATTTTTACTCAAAATGCCAGTCACGCTCTGAATATGGCAATACTCGGAGCCGCCGGCGCATTGAGCGAAAAACGCACGGTCATCACGTCTGTACTCGAACATAATTCGGTTCTGCGACCTCTGTATATGCTTGAAAGGGCGGGCAAAGCAGAGCTACGCTTTCTGACCCCGGACATCTCGAATCCGCAAGCCACTCTTTTGCGGCTGTCAGACCTAATAGACAAGTCGGTAGGACTCGTGGTGCTGACAGCACGCGCCAACACCTGCGGCTATTCCTTTCCGATAGAAGAAATAGGCAAACTGCTGTATAACTGTAATATACCGTTTATAGTCGACGCCTCGCAGGCAGCGGGAACTATGAATATAAACCTCGAAAAAAGCAAAATAGATATGCTGTGCTTTCCGGGGCACAAAAGCCTATACGGCATCACCGGTTCAGGCGCGCTGCTGATTAACCCTAAATCCAAGATAATGCCCGAGCCCGTTTTTTCGGGCGGCAGCGGCTCGCTTTCGACAGAACACTTCATGCCTGAATTTCTCCCCGACCGCCTTGAGGCCGGGACTCCGCCGCTGATACCTGCCGTATCAATGGCAGCCGGAATAGAATATATCAGCTCAGTTTCTCTTTCAGAAATTGCGGCAAAAGAGCAAAAACTGCAAAGCCGGCTGATTTCCGGTCTCTCGGAAAATAAAAAGGTCGCCCTATACGGATGTTCCCCCGGCTCTCTCGTACTCTTCAATATGCGCGGTCTGTCCTCGGAAGAGCTGGCCGCAAAGCTTGACAGCGAGGGAATAGCCGTACGCGGCGGGTTTCACTGTGCGCCGCTTGCCCACCGTCTGTTCGGAACACATGAAAACGGTGCAGTACGCATAAGCATAGGCGCTTTTAACAGCGAAAGCGACATTGACAGCGTATTGTCGGCTGTCTCCCGCCTGTAATTGCCGCGAAAACGGCAAAAACTCCGGAAAGAATATCTTTCCGGAGTTTAATTTTACAGTTCTCAGTGAACAACGCAGACTTCTGTGTCCTTATCAAAGATGTGAAGTCTGTTAATATCAAATGCGACCTTGATGGTATCGCCTGCCTGAGCCTTTGAACGAGAAGAAACACGGCTGGTAACATTCTGCTCCTCGGTAACGAGGTAGAGGTAAATCTCGGCGCCCATAAGCTCCGTAACTTCGACATAGGTATCAACAACCCAGTCAGAGAACTGAGAAAGGTACATGGGCTCGTCATGAATGCACTCGGGACGGATGCCGCCGATAACTTCCTTGCCTATGTATTCCTGAAGCTCGGGCTTCTGCGCCTTCTCAGCGGGAAGCTTGAACTCATTCTTTCCGAATACGAAGTAGATGTCATCGCCCTTCTTCTGAAGAGAACCGTTGATGAAGTTCATCTGAGGTGTTCCGATGAAGCCTGCAACGAACATGTTAACCGGAGTATCGTAGAGATTCTGAGGTGTATCTACCTGCTGAATGAGACCGTCCTTCATAACAACGATACGGCTCGCCATGGTCATAGCCTCGACCTGGTCGTGCGTTACGTAGATAAATGTCGTGCCGAGACGCTTATGAAGCTTGGTAAGCTCTGTTCTCATGGCTGCACGGAGTTTAGCGTCAAGGTTTGAAAGCGGCTCGTCAAGAAGGAATACGGAAGGCTCGCGGACAATAGCTCGACCGAGCGCAACACGCTGTCTCTGACCACCTGACAAAGCCTTGGGGCGTCTGTCGAGCAGGTGTGAGATGTCGAGGATTCTTGCAGCCTCTTCAACTCTTCTCTTGATTTCTTCCTTGGGCGTCTTGCGAAGCTTAAGACCGAATGCCATGTTGTCGTACACAGTCATGTGCGGGTACAGAGCGTAGTTCTGGAACACCATCGCAATATCTCTGTCCTTGGGTGCTACGTCGTTTACGAGCCTATCGCCGATGTAAAGCTCACCCTCGGTGATCTCCTCAAGACCTGCTATCATACGAAGCGTAGTAGACTTGCCGCAGCCGGAAGGTCCGACAAGAATAACAAACTCTTTATCCTTGATTTCCAGGCAGAAGTCGCTGACAGCGGTAACTCCGCCGGGATATTTCTTGAAAATGTGCTTTAACGATACACTAGCCATCGTTATCCTCCTTAAAATAAACGCGAAAACGCGGTGCTAAAGAAATTCTAACAGAGATATACTAACAGAATTCATTTTTTTTGAATAGGGGCTTATTCCCCAAATATCGCGCTTTGCGTTTGTGCATTTTGTATAAAATTATATATACAAGATTTCATCACGCCTCGAAAAACACGTTTATTTCCAACGCTTTTGAATATCATGTTATATATTTTCATTTCATGGTGAGTCCTATTCTTTTTTTCTTGACATCCAACGACAGAACCTTCACCTTGACGATATCCCCCACCGACAGCACCTCGCTCGGATGCTTAATAAACCGGTTTGATATCTGCGAAATATGTACCAGGCCGTCCTGATGAACGCCGATATCCACAAACGCGCCGAAGTCGCAGACATTTCTGACAGTTCCGGTAAGCTCCATGCCCTCGCGTAAGTCCGAAAGTTCAAGAATATCGTCGCGGAGCACCGGCTGTGCAAAATCGTCTCTTATATCGCGTCCCGGCTTTTCAAGCTCGTCAATAATATCATTGAGAGTAGGAATACCAATACCCAGCTTTTCTGCGACATTGGCAGAGCCCGCGAGCTTGACCTTGTCGCGCAGACCTGCCAGTCCT
>JAQXGK010000073.1 GCA_029006345.1 Bacillota bacterium | reverse complement strand
TCATACCACCCGGTAGATTCGTCTGAAATGTCGTTTAAGATGGCGGCAAGCGTCGCATACAAGGAAGGTCTGCCCAAGGCAAATCCCGTAATACTCGAGCCTATCGGAAAGCTGACCGTTACTGTTCCGGAGCGTCTGATGGGCGACGTAATGGGTGATATTCCCAAGCGCCGCGGAACGATTATCAACACCTCCTCCTCGGATACAAAGAAGGGCTTCAGCGTGATTGAAGCCGAGGTTCCGCAGAGCGAGATGTCCAACTACTCAATTACCATCCGCGCTATGAGCCAGGGCAGGGGCAGCTTCACATATGATGTTACCGGTTACTCCGAGGTTCCGGCCGCAGTCGCTCAGAAAATAATAGATGACGCAGCCAACTCATCCGAGGATTAAGGCTAAATAAGCGCCGCCCGACGAAAGGTATTCTTTCGTCGGGCGGCTTTTGTATTTATGCCCCTGTATTTAAGTGAGGGGTGAAAACCCCGGGGCAGCGCTTACGGTGAAACGGCTTTGGATTCTGCAGGTGTCTTGTTATTACGAAGCGTTTGCCTGTTATCCGTTTAAGCTTTGGCTTGAGGGTAAGCAGTGCCAGATACAGCGAGCGTCTTGCCTCCTGGGCCTGACGGTATATCTGACGCTCGCAGTAATGATTCATTTCCGCGACCTTTTCACACGAGAAGCCGTAAAGATAACGGGTGATGATATAGTCCTTCTGCGGCTGGCTTTTCATAAGCATTATAGCCTTGGTTATCTTAACGGTGTACTTCTCATACAGCCGTGTGCGGGCGCGTATTTTCTTTTTTAATCTCTCGCTGTCTGATATGAGGCTTTCCACTATATTCTGCCCTGCCTCGGAAAAGCTGCCGGCGGCCAGTGTATTGAGGAGTATTCCGCTCTTTTGGCTCTCAATCAGCTTGAGCATTTTTTGGTCGCGCGCTATCGCCTTTTGAAGTGCGGCGTAGCGTCCGAGGTATTCTTTTATATTCATAATACCGCCCTGTCGGCGTCGTAGGAATCTATGTACATATCTCCGAATCTGTCCGCCGCCGCATTTTCCTTTTCATCAATATCGGATATCATCGAGGCGACCTCGTCGATAACAAAACGAAGGTCTTCCGCCGAGCTGTCGCAGGAGTCGGGCAACGCTTCAATTGCTTGCTTCAGATAATTCATAGCCGTCATCAATTCTTCACGCTTCTCATCTAACTCATAAATGTTCACTGTTGTTTTTTTTATCCTTTCTGTTGTTATGAAATATCGTAGAAATATCGTAGATTTTCTCGATTTGTTGACCATATTATACCACAAACTCCCAAAAAAGTCAATCGAAATTACGACATTTAGTAATATATACAAATATAAAAGGCTTCGGGCAGATAATCCGCCCGAAGCCGAGTACATTCGACTTTTTTTCTATCGGCAAAGTTCGTTATAAATTGCTTTTGTGGCTTTTTCAAAGTCGTCGGAGGCGACGCCGATTATGATATTCATTTCGCTTGAGCCCTGGTCTATCATACGGATATTTATGTCGCTTTCCGAGATGGCCTTAAATATCCTGCTGGCAGTGCCCTTGACCTTTATCATGCCTCTGCCGACAATGGCGATGAGGGCGAGGGAGCCCTCCAGGGTGATTCTGTCGGGAGAGCAAATCTCCTTTAGCTCGGCGATGAGCTCGTAAATCTTTTCGCCGACTGCATCCTCCCGGACTATGACGCTCATCGTATCTATGCCGCTGGGCAGGTGTTCGAAGGAAATGCCGTGGTTTTCAAAGACCGTCAGTACTTTTCGGCCGAAGCCCACCTCCTGGTTCATCATATCCTTTTCGATATTGATGGACACAAAGCCCTTTTTGCCGGCGATACCCGTGATAATCCCGGAGCTTTCATCGGCAGGCGGCTCGGAAACGATCATAGTGCCGTGGTCCTCGGGGGCATTTGTATTTTTAATAACAATCGGAATTTTTGCCTTGCGGACGGGGAATATAGCCTCGTCGTGCAGAACTGTCGCTCCCATATAGGCAAGCTCCCGGAGCTCGTCGTATGTGATACTGTTGATTGCCTTTGGAGAGTCGATAATGCGGGGGTCCGCCATGAGAAATCCCGATACGTCGGTCCAGTTTTCGTAGATGGACGCGTGAGCGAACTTTGCGACTATAGAGCCGGTGATGTCCGAGCCGCCGCGGGAGAAGGTGATTATGGTGCCATTGGGCATTGAGCCGTAAAAGCCGGGGATAACGGCATAGTCGGCGCGCTTGAGGCGCTCTGTCAGCACGGGAGCGGTGCGCTCTTCGTCGAAGCTGCCGTCGTTCTTGAAGAAAATGACATCGGCGGCGTCTATAAATTCAAAACCCAAGTACTTTGATAAAATCAAGCCGTTGAGGTATTCGCCGCGGCTTGCGATATAGTCTCTGCCTGCCTTGATATCAAATGCGGCGCGGATTTTTGCAAACTCATTCTCGAGAGAAAAGTCGAGACCGAGATCGCTGATTATCTCGTTATATCTTGCTTTTACCGCATCGAAGCATTCGTCCACATCTTTTCCTGCTGCGCTGAGCTCGTAGCAGTCGTACAGCATATCCGTGACCTTTTCGTCGTCCTTACAGCGCTTTCCGGGTGCCGAGGGAATGACGAAACGGCGGGATCTGTCGGCAAAGATGATATTCTTTACCTTTTGCATCTGTTTGGCATCGGCAAGCGACGAGCCGCCGAATTTTACAACTTTAATGTCCATATCAGAGTTTTCCGTTTCTGTAGTTATAATAAAATTCATCTCAGTATATCTAAGAAAAAACTATTTGTCAAGCGCTTCCGACAGTACATGAAAGTCGGGAGCGGCGAAGCGCAGTCTTGCAAAGCACCCGGGCGCGAAGCTTTCACGTTCGCCGCAGAAGCCGCGCCACTCAAGGCAAACTTCGTGCCCGGATACCTCTATATGAAATGTAAGCACAAAGCAGAGCCCGGCGCCGGCGTGCTTAAACGCATAACGGTAAAAAGCCTGCCCGACGCGCCTTGCAAATGAATTAAACAAGGCCGCGCCGTTATTATCTATCTGCGGGAAACGGATATGAACCTGTTCGCCGCCGTCGAGGCTGTGCTCAAAGAGAAAGCCGAGCGCGGTGCTTCTCAGCAAACGCACGGATTCTTCGGGATATTCCGTTTTTTTGTTTTTCAATATATGACCACTCCTTTCGGCATGACGGTATGTTTTGCTGCCGGGGCCGTCGGAAAAGTCCCCGATTAAAATATATGACCGGGAGAAAATAAAATGCCGGCGGATTTATCCGCCGGCAAAACAGCAACTGTATTATTTGTAGAATTCACTTGTCAGGCTTCGCTTGAACATTTCGTTGAGCGCCTGTTTCGGGTCCTTGTCGAGATAGAGAATCTCGTAGACGGCGTTGCAGATCGGAAGGTCCACCGAGTACTTTTCGCCCAAAAGATGCATAGCCTTACTGGTGGCTACGCCCTCGGCAAGCAGAGAATACTTCTCGCCGGTGACAAATGACTCGCCGTACTTGCGGTTATGGCTGTGCTGACTGAAAACGGTGGCCTCGTAGTCGCCCAAATGGCAGAGACCGTATGCCGAAAGCTCATTGCCTCCCATTTTTTCTATAAGCCGGGAAATCTCACGCGTGCCCCTGGACATGAGCGCGCCCTTGAGGCTTGAGAGCTTGAGACCGTCGAGCATACCGGCGGCGATTCCGATGACATTTTTTGAAGCCGCGCCCACTTCGTTGCCGATAAGGTCTTCGCCGATGTAGAAGCGGATGAGTTCGCTGGAAAGCTGTCTGGTGAGGCGTTCCTTGAGCTCGCGCGATTGCGAGTCGATGACCATGCAGTTGGGAATGCCTGCAAGATAGTCCTGCGGATGTCCGGGGCCGACCCATACAGCAAGGTTTTTAACCGTCAGACACTCGTTGATTATCTCGGTCAGACGCTTGCCGGTCGTTTCCTCGATGCCCTTCATGCAAAGGATGAGAGGACGGTCGCCGAAATCGTACTTTTTGAGGTCGCCGCAGAAGCTTCTGAGATGCTGAGAGCTGATAGAAATGATGAACATTTCACCGTATTCCATAGCCTCGTCGAGGTCATCGGTGATTCTGACCGAATCGTCAAACGACAGCATATCGTTTTTTCTTTCGGACATAAGGCGGTTTATCAGCGGATCGCCCTTCATACCCCAAACCAAGGTGTCGTTTCCGATATGATTGATATACCAGGCTATGTAACTGCCCCATCTTCCGCAGCCGAGAATTGATACTCGCATTTTCTTTATGAGTCCGTCGATAAGGACGGGCATCTCCTTACAATATATTTACGAAAATAATATGTCCATACATTATAGCAGATATCAGCCGCTTTTTCAATAGTGCGGGAGAGTAATTTTTCCTGACAACCGAACCGCCGCGCACTATCGGTGCAATTGACAAAACATGAGTGAATGTTGTATCATATTATAGATATAGAACCACGGTATTTATCAGCATTTTGAAGGTGCAAATGAGACAAGGGAAGGCGTCCGACATGGATAAACACAATCAGGACTTATACTGCTCACTCAGAGCTCAATACCCCGAATTTGTCTATTCGGGTTATAAGCTGTCGCTGACTCAAGATACATTGGAGCTGGATTTTGAGTTTTCGATAACAGGTCTTGCAAAATTCACTCCGCACTGGAGTATTGCACGCGGCGGGGAAAAGCAAACGGATATAAACGACATAACACTCAAAAGGCTCGCATTTTCGCTGGGCATGGTGGAGCTTGTCAGCTACTGGAAGATTGCCTGCCCGCCGACAGTCAGGATAAGCTGTGCAGGTCTTGACGCCCGACAGACAGAATGGTGGAAAAAGCTGTATAAAAAGGGCTTGGGGGAATTTTTCTATACTAACGGCATTACGCCGGACGACGGCTTTATGACGCTTGTTTCGGAGGGGGAGAGTCTCGGTCTGCCGAGCGGCCCCGCATTGAGCACGGAAAATGACAAGGTGCTTATACCGATAGGCGGAGGCAAGGACAGCGCCGTGACGCTTGAGCTTCTGCGCGGAAAAGCGGACAGATACTGCTATATCATCAATCCGCGCGGCGCGACGCTTGATACCGTGCGCGTAGGGCGCATACCGGACGACCGGGTGATTATCGCAAACAGGACGCTCGACCGCAACATGATAGAGCTTAACAAACAGGGCTTTTTGAACGGCCATACTCCGTTTTCTGCATTGGTTGCGTTTTCTTCCGTAATAGCATCGTATATCAGAGGGATAAGCTTTGTGGCGCTTTCCAACGAATCGAGCGCTAATGAATCCACGGTTGCGGGAACGGACATCAACCATCAGTATTCAAAGAGTCTTGAGTTTGAGCGGGACTTTATCGCTTATCAGAAGCAATATATTGATTCGGGAGTGAGCTATTTCAGCCTTTTGCGGCCGATAGCCGAGATATCGATAGCGCGTATTTTTGCCGGGCTTACGGAATACCATCCGATATTCCGCAGCTGTAACGCAGGCAGCAAGCAAAATGTCTGGTGCGCCGCCTGCCCGAAGTGTCTCTTTGTATATATAATTCTGTCGCCGTTTCTTGACAAAAGCGAGACGGTGAGAATTTTCGGCAGGGATATGCTTGACGATATTGCGCTCAAGCCGATTTTTGACAAGCTGACCGGGATCGAGCCGGAAAAGCCCTTCGAATGCGTCGGCAGCCGCGATGAGGTAAATTCGGCGCTGTCCGAGCTTATCCGCCGATACGGGGACCGGCCGCTTCCGGCTTTGCTCAGGTACTACAAGAGTCTCAACCGTCCCAAGGCTGAGGATATCGGCGCTCTTACCCGCGCCTTTGATACAAACAACTGCGTGCCGCAGAGGTTTGTCGGCGTAATAAAGGATAAGCTGAAAAACTTTTGATTAATAAATTACCGAAAGGCTGAACAAATGCGTGAATTGCTGAGCTCACTTACCCGCGGCAGGCGGGTGCTCATAATCGGCTTCGGCAGAGAGGGACAGGCTACATACCGTCTGCTGACAGAAAAGCGAGAGTACCGCTCGCTTGCGGTGGCTGACATAAAGCCGGCACAGGGTGTTGAGGACGCGGAGATTCTTTCCGGCGAAGGGTACCTTGTCCGAATTGATGAGTTTGACATAGCTTTCAAAAGTCCCGGAGTCGTGCTTCCGCGGCCGAGAGACGAATATTCCTGCTATATTACCTCGCAGACCGAGCTTTTCCTGCGTCTGTATAACCGTCAGGTGATAGGCATTACCGGTACAAAGGGCAAGAGTACCGTGTCCAAGCTCATGTATCACATTCTGAGCTCAAACGGAGTGCCGTGTCTGCTCGCGGGGAATATCGGTATCCCGGTATTTGAAATTGCGGACAAGCTCTCGCCGAACACTGTTGCAGTGGTCGAGCTTTCGTGTCATCAGCTCGAATACTGCGCGTATTCGCCGGCCGTTTCGGTGCTTCTTAACATATATGAGGATCACCTGGATCATTACGGCACGGCGGAAAAGTATGCGCGCGCCAAAAAGAATATATATCTCAATCAGCATCCGCTCGATGTTTTGTACTGCGACAAAAGCGTCGAACCGACGGGGGCAGAACGCGTTTCCCGCACCGTCATCGTCAGACGAAGCGACCTGCCGTTCCCGTCTTTTGACGAGCTTGACGGCGTAAAGCTGCGCGGAGAGCACAATCTGAAGAATTGCGCCTTTGTATATGATGTTGCAAAAACCTTCGGGATAACCGACGGGCAGTTTATGTCGTCGCTTATTTCTTTCGAGCCGCTTCGGCACCGTCTCGAGCTGATAGGAAACGTGGACGGAGTGGATTATTTCGACGATTCGATTTCGACAACGGCGGAATCCGCCATAAGCGCGGTCGAGAGCATTAAAAATGCTTCGACGCTGCTGTTGGGCGGCATGGACAGAGGTATAGAGTACGGAAAGCTGATTAATTTTGTCGCAGGGAGCCGTCTGCAGGACGTTATTTGTATGTATAAATCCGGCAAGCGCATTTTCGACCTGCTTTCGCAGAGAAGGGATGTTTTGCCGCGACTGCACTATTGCGAGGATTTGAATTCGGCGGTTGCTCTCGCCCGCAGACTGACTCCCCCGGGCAAGGCGTGCATTTTGTCGCCTGCCTCTGCAAGCTACGGCTATTTCAAGAACTTTGAGGAGCGGGGAGACCGTTTCCGCGAGCTGGTATTCGCTGACACTTGAACAGAGAAATAAAAAAAGCCGCTACTGCGGCTTTTTTTTATTTCTTGTGTTCGAAAATATAGTTGTGGATGCGCTTGCGGTGCTGTTCCTGCAGGCGCTTATCGGTTACGCTCTTTTTCTCAATGAGCTTTGCGAGTGAGGCGATGGTATCGGAGTCCAGCAATCTTTTTGACGGGAACTTCTGAGCCGTAATTTCGGCTTGCTTTTTCCTGTTGCTTTTGCGGTAGTTTTCCCGGAATGCAACGCCCTTTTTAATATACCCGTTGAGCTCGTCGAGACGGATGACGCCCTTGACCCGGCGGCTGAAGTAGACATTTTTTGAAGTGAAAACTATTATTCCGTTGACCGGGATGTTCTTGAGCCTGCGGTCACTGCCGATGGCATAGGCGAGAGCTTTTTTGTGTATCTCATTCTGCTTTATCGGGCTGTGAAAAGAAATGGTTTTATCGCGGTAATGCTGTACCCACTTCTGCTCTCCGATGTCGATTTTTCCGTTGTGGCTCTTTGTCTCTATGGCATATACGCCCCAGCGGCAAATGAGAATATGGTCGAGCTGAGTCAGGCCGTACCCGGTTTTCAGATAGATATTGTTCATAAGCACCGCGCCGGGGAAAGCCTCGGCTATGTAGCTTCTGACAAGCTTTTCGGCGTTGTCGCCGTAGTGCCGGACCTCTTCGCTCTTTTTGCGTGTTTTTATACGGTCAAAAAGAATGACGACAAGTATGATAAGACAGACACCGAGTATCGCAAAAACCGTAATTTTCTCCGCTGTGCTCATTTATCCTCCAGTAGCTTGTCGGTAATTTCTATGACGTCGCCCGCACCCATGACAATTATCATTCCCTCTCGTACATTGCGCTTGAGATAATCCGCTATGTCATCAAAGCTGCCGACATACTTTCCGTTTGGCGTTGCTTTGGCAAGAGCCTCTGCCGTCACGCCCTCTATAGGCTGTTCGCGGGCGGGATAAATATCTGCGAACACTACCTCGTCCGCCCCTGTGAAGGCGGTGCAGAATTCGGAGAAAAGGGCCTTAGTACGGGTGAAGGTATGAGACTGGAACACTACCGTTATCGGGCGGATACCGGAGTCGAGCGCGCTGGACATGGTCGCCTTTATCTCATCGGGATGGTGAGCGTAGTCGTCAACCACGGTTGCGTCGCCGAGCCTGCCGCGAATCTCAAATCTGCGCTTTACGCCCTTGTAGCGCGCTATTCCGTCTCTGATAACATCCGGCTCAATGGAGTATATCCTGCCGACGGCGATAGCCGCAAGCGCGTTGCCGACATTGAATCTTCCCGGAACAGACAGCCTTATGTGAGTGAAGAACTCGCCCTTAACATATACGTCAAATTCGGGAAAGCCGCCGCTGACGGATATATTTGCTGCAGTTATCTCGGCGTCTGCGCCGAGCGCGGAATATGTGACTGCGTGTACGTCGCAGTTCTCAAGCGCCTTCATTGCGTGCTCGCTGTCGGCATTTACGACGGCATAGCCGTCCTTGCCCGGTATGCAGATATAGCGGTGAAAGCTCGCTATTACATCGTCGACGGTGGGGAAATAGTCCACATGGTCATGCTCAACATTCAGAACCACCGAGACAGTCGGGAAGAAGGAGAGAAACGAGTCCATATATTCGCAGGACTCGAAAATAAAGTCATCTCCGCCTCCGATACGGAAGGTGGAATCTATCTCCGGCAACACCGCGCCGACCAGAATGGTAGGGTCACGGCGGGCAGTCAGAAAGATTTCCGAGATCATTCCGGTGGTAGTGGATTTGCCGTGGGTGCCGGCGATGCCGATGCGGTTTTTCGAGAGCTTCATAAGCTCGCCTAAGAATTCGCCGCGAGAGACGCACTCGATGCCGTGCTGTTCCGGATATTTCCGTATGATATCGTCCCCGTGAATCGCGTTTGTGCAGACCACGAGGTCGATGTCTTTATACATATTTTCGTCAAACTCGTAATAAATCGGTATTCCGAGGGAATTCAGCCGGTCGCAGAGTTCGCTTTTGTGCAGGTCATAGCCCGAGACGGTATAGCCGCGGTCGAGCATAATTTCTGCGAGAGCGGACATACTTATACCGCCGATACCCAAAAACAGTATTCTTTTGTTTTTCGCTATATTCAATAAAATCACCTACATTTGAACACAATGCCGTCACATTGGTCCGCTAAAATCAAAGCACCGAGAGAGATAAACAACCGCAGTTTATTCGAAGAAAGGAAAAATGAAATGCAAATCACCGATGTAAAAATCAGAAAAACATTCGAGGAAGGTCCGATGCGCGCCGTCGTTTCCGTGACCTTTGACGATCAGTTTGCCGTACATGATATCAAGGTAATATATGCCGGCGATAAATATTTTATTGTAATGCCTTCGCGGAAAAAATCCGACGGAACCTTCCGCGATATTGCACATCCGATAAATGCGGATTTCCGCGAGGAGATAGAAAAGACCGTGCTTGACGCATATTTTGACGCACTCGCGGCTCAAAAGGTCGCTATCGAGGAAACGCTATAAAGCATATAACCATTATAAACTAATGTAAAATGCTTTGCAATGCTTTTTTGCGTCGGCAAAGGGCGAGAATTTAAGATAATTTTTTCATGGCAGAAGGCCGGGGTGCGAAAGCGCTCCGGTTTTCTGTTAGCCGTTAAATCATATCCCCGAAGGTGTCGGCATATATTTATAAAAAAGCTTTTATGTGCCGAAAGGAATGGTAATTATGAAAAAACTAATCGCCCTTCTTGTTTGTCTTGCGCTTTGCGCGCCTGTGACCGCGAGAGCAGACGAAGCCGGGCAGGGGAGTGTTTTGACGGCGGTTGAGGCGAAGCTGAGTCCGCTGTGTAAGGGAGCGATACTCATCGAGCAATCGACGGGAGAGGTGCTGTTTGAACAGAATGCCGATGAAAAAATGCCGATAGCTTCGGTAACAAAGGTTATGACGCTGTTGTTGGTTTGCGAGGCGATAGACAACGGCACCCTCGGCCTTAGCGACATGGTTACAGTAAGCGACAATGCCGCTTCGATGGGAGGAAGTCAGGCGTACATGGAGCCGGGCGAGCAATTAAGCGCAGATGAGATGCTCAAGGCGGTGGTCGTTTCAAGCTGTAACGACGGTGCTGTTGCTCTGGCGGAGCATATTGCGGGAAGCGAGGAGGGCTTTGTTTCGCTCATGAATTCAAGGGCGGCGGAGCTCGGGCTTTCCGATATCTGCTTTGTAAACCCGACAGGTCTTGACGACGATGAATGTCATGTGCTGAGCGCGCGCGATGTGGCGGTCATTTCAAGGGAGCTGCTGAAGCACGATGTAATACGCAACTACACAACAATCTGGATGGACACCATACGAAACGGCGCGTTTGGATTATCAAACACAAACAAGCTGATTCGCTTTTACAACGGTGCCACCGGACTCAAGACCGGCTCTACATCAAAGGCGAAATACTGCCTGAGCGCTTCGGCAAAGCGCGACGGCATGGAGCTTATCGCGGTGGTTCTCGGAGCGGATTCCAGCGACAACCGTTTCTTATCGGCAAAGATGCTGTTGGATTTCGGTTTTGCCAATTACGCCGTGTACCGTCCCGAGACCGAAATACCGCAATCGCTCAATGTTCTGGGAGGCGACAAAAAAACGGTGACGCCCAAGCTGAGCTTTGAGGGTATTCTGGTCGAAAAGACCGCGCTTCCCGGTATGAAGTGCGAGGTGGAGCTTCCGGACGAGCTGTACGCTCCGATTGAGGAGGGCGCCGAGATAGGACGCGTGGTTTGCCGTTCGGGCGACGACACGGTCAGCGAGACGCCGATAATCTGTACCGAGGGGGTAAGAAGGCTCGGCTTCTCCGATTACCTGATTTTGCTCGTAAAAAATCTGTTTCTTTGTGGATAATTATGATTGCTTAGTGGAAAATTGTGTGATATTATGATAAACAGGAAAGATTTTGAATATTCGAAAGGCAAGGCATTTCAACAATTATGAGAAAAACAAAAATAGTTTGTACTATGGGACCCGCTACCGAGAATGAAAAGGTGTTAAACCAGCTTATGCTGTCCGGAATGGACGCCGCGAGGTTTAATTTTTCTCACGGTACATATGAGTGGCACAAATCGATGTTTGACAAGGTGGTTCGATGCCGTGAAAAGTTAGCTCTCAATATACCGACAATCCTTGATACAAAGGGGCCGGAAATACGCATTGGCTCGCTTGCAGGCGGGAGCGTGACGCTCAAAAAGGGACAGAGCGTCGTATTTACAACTCAAAATGTCGAAGGAAACGACAGCCTTTTGCCGATAAGCTACGCCGGACTGCCGAAGGATGTGGGCAGAGGCGACCGGATTCTTATCGACGACGGACTGATTGAGACACGCGTGGAGGAGGTCCGCGACACCGAGATCGTGTGCCGTGTGCACAACGGCGGCAAGGTTTCCGACCACAAGGGTGTAAATGTCCCCGGAGCAGCGCTTTCGATGCCGTATATCAGCGAAAAGGACAGAAAGGACATCGAATTCGCCGCAGATACCGGCTTTGACTTTATAGCGGCGAGCTTTGTCAGAAGCGCGGAGGATGTAATGGATATTCGCCGCGTGCTTGCCGAAAAGAAGTGCAATACGATAAATATTATAGCGAAAATCGAGAACCGTCAGGGTGTTGAAAACATTGACAAGATTATTGCAGTGAGCGACGGTATTATGGTCGCGCGCGGCGATATGGGCGTGGAAATTCCCTTTGAGGAAGTGCCTATTCTTCAGAAAAAGCTCATCACCAAGGGCTATAACGCCGGCAAACAGGTGATTACGGCAACACAGATGCTTGAGTCAATGATTCATAACCCGCGTCCGACGAGAGCCGAGGCGACCGATGTGGCAAATGCCATTTACGACGGCACCAGCGCAATCATGCTCTCGGGGGAGACGGCTATGGGCGATTATCCCGTCGAGGCGGTCGAGACTATGGCACGTATCGCACGCTGTACCGAGAAGGATATTGACTACAGGAAGCGCTTCCGCAGCCGCGAGGTCGAGGCGTCGCCCGATATCACAAACGCCATATCCCACGCAACCTGCACAACGGCGCACGACTTAGGCGCGTCGGCTGTCATAACGGTGACTATGGCGGGCAAGACCGCGCGGATGATTTCCAAATACAGGCCTGCCTGCAGGATTATCGGCTGTACTACGCAGGCTCATGTCTGCCGCCAGCTCAATCTTTCGTGGGGAGTTACGCCGCTGCTTATCGAGGAGGCTTCATCGACTGACGAACTTTTTAACCTTGCGGTAGACGGAGCTGAGAGAAGCGGGCTTGTTAAGCCGGGCGAGCTGGTGGTAATCACCGCCGGAGTGCCCCTTCGCGTTTCCGGCACCACCAACCTTATGAAGGTGCATGTTGCGGGGCACGTTTTGCTCAGGGGCACAGGCATAGGTTCTAAGCGTATCGGCGGCAATCTCTGCGTCGTACAGAATCAGAAGTCTCTTGAGAGCTTCTGCGACGGCGATATAATAGTGGCGCGTTCTACTGACAACACCATGCTGCCGTATCTCAAGAAGGCCCGCGCCATAATCTGCGAATCGCCGACGGTTGACTGTCATGCGTCTACAGTCGGACTAAGTCTTGATATTCCGGTTATAATAAATGCGGAAAATGCTACCAAGATACTTAAATCCGGCGCTTATGTACTGGTCGACGCGGAAAGCGGCACGGTCAGCTACACTGCGTGACGATTCTGTCACTTTGCTTGAAATCGCTTGATTTTTTGAATATAATCGAATTATCAAAAAAAGAAAAGAGCATTTTTTAATTGCAAAAGAAAATATCAAAAAAACTAAACAGCCACAGGTTCATGATGGTGCTGTGGGTGCTTGTGCTTGTTTTGCTTATACCGGCCGTGCGGATTGCGATTAATGTTGCGCCGTTTCTCAATATAAAACCGGTTGCGGCCGAGCAGCTCGACGCGCTTTCGCTTGACGGCTATGACAAGGTAATGTTTGTAGCGCATCCGGACGACGAGACCTTCTGGGGCTCCTCGGCTTTGCAGCGGGATGACTATCTGGTGGTATGCATAACCCGCGGCTACGACGGCACCAGAAGCACCGAATTCAACAAGGTGGTTTCCTCTACCGGCGACAAGGCGCTAATTTTGTCATATCCCGATAAAATCGGCAAGAAGCGCAGCAACTGGTATTTTTGGAAGGACGATATCTCTGACGATATAGAGACTATTCTCTCCTATAAGAACTGGACGGAGGTCGTGACGCACAATTCCGACGGCGAGTACGGTCATCAGCATCACAAGATGGTACACAGCATGGTGACCGACGTGTATGATGATCTCGGGCTGGACTGCGATTATTATAATTTTGCGAAATATTATTCGCCGTCCGAGACAATTCCGTCTGATGTCCGACTTCTCTCCGATGATGTATATAACAGAAAAATGGAGCTGGTTGACGTGTATTCAAGCCAGTCCTATGCAAGGGGGAAGTTTGAGCATATGTTCCGCGACGAGGATTGGATAAAGGTTAGGTGACAGGCCGGTTTCCGGCGTTGTGACAAAACATAGCACTATGACATAATAAAAACCGGAAGCCGCTGACTTCCGGTTTTTTGCTGCGGACGAATAGAGCATGTGAATCCAATTAAATGAGATCAAGCGAAAGCCGTGGGAGGTGCCCCACGGCGCATGAAAGCGAATTGACTGCTGCTTGCAATACTGATATGCGCCGGTTCGGGAGGCTGTCTCTTTCAACTGTTGAGAAAGAATATCGCGATATTGAGGTAGCCTGCGAAGGCGACCCAGATAAGATAAGGCAGCATAAGCCAGCCCGCCGGCTTGGAGATGCGAAAGAAGCCGATAAGCGTCGTCAGTATCAATACCCACAGAATAATAAGCCACACGAAGGCCACAAGGTAGAGCCGGAGATTGAAGAAGATTATTGTCCAGAAGAAATTAAAAACGAGCTGTATTCCGTAGAAGGTCAGAGTGCTTTTTACTGCGGACGCGTTATCGCCCGAGGTCAGCACGAGATAGGACGCTATGCCCATCAGAACAAACAGTATCGTCCACACGACCGGGAAAAGCCACGACGGCGGGGAGAGCGGCGGTTGATTCAGCTTTTCAAACTGTTCCATACTCCCCATTGTCAGCAGAGCGGACAGGCCGCCCACGGCGAGGGGAATTAATAGGCAGATTATCAGCTTTTTTGTTGTACTTTTCATCAGATTTGAATCGCCTCTCATTCAGGGTGTTAATAATGTATGTCAAACGGCGGAGTTTTATTCTTTTTCCCGAAAAAAGGATTTTTCATCGGGCACCGTATTTTGTTGCCATTTTTGCGTTAATGTGGTAAAATACTGTCCGTAAATATGCCTGAAAGCGAGATTGCTTTACGGCGGCTGAAAAGGAATATAAAAATGATTATTGAATTGCACGCTCATACCGCGGAGACCAGCCGATGTGCCAGAGTCCCTGCCAAGGAAGTGGTCAGAAGATACAAGCAGGCGGGCTACGACGCGCTGACTGTAACAGACCATTACAGCTTCAGAACCTTTGCGGATTTTCCCGAGGACGGTTTTGACCGAAAGATCGACCGCCTGCTGTCGGGCTATCGCGCCGCGCGCGAGGAGGGCGAGAAGATAGGACTGAGAGTATTTTTCGCAAGCGAATGCTGCTTTGCCGACCATCACAACGATTATCTTGTCTTCGGAATGGACGAGGACTTTATCCGCCATGCACCGCTTATCTCGGACCTGACTCTGGGCGAGTTTTTATCTATCAAGCCCGAGAATGTTCTGGTTTATCAGGCGCATCCGTTCAGAAACGGGATGATAGTCACCAATCCGGAGGATTTGTTCGGAATAGAGGTATATAACGGTCACTTCGGGCACGATTCCCGCAATGATATTGCCTCCGCGTGGGCTGACAAGTACCGGCTTCACATGATATCGGGCACGGATTTCCACTACGATTCCCATACGCCGACAGGCGGTATTATCACCGACGTCGATGTAAGGGACGAAAAAATGCTCTCGGATATTCTGAAATCGGACAGATACACGCTCAAACGGGGATAATATAAAAATTCACACGGTCAAACACACAAAACCATGTCAACGAAAGGATAAACATCATGAAAAAACGCCTGTTTTCTGCCATTGTCAGCGCTTTTGCCCTGTCTGTTCTCATGCTGTTTTCGACCGCGGACGCCGCTGCCGAAATCAAGATTTACCGCTTGAAAAACGCGCCTGTATTGGACGGAGTGATTTCCGACGGCGAGTATTATCAGCTGACCGGGGAGGACTATCCCTATACGCTGTTTGACAACGCCGAAGGAGACGCCGCCGCCGCAAAGGTAAATACTTATGCGGGCTACGATGACAATTATCTGTATATCGGCGCGACAATTTCCTGTCCAACCCATATAAACGAGTGGGTGTTTGTCGCGGACGGCGGAGAGAACGACTACGATATATTTGACGGCCACTACATGGGGCTCAACATAACGAGTGTTAATCCCGCCACCGACCCGGACTGCATTGCATATCTGTTGGACGATGACTTTTCCTGGTCGGACGGCTTTAAGTCGGTTATCGGACGCAGTATGTCGTTTGCACTGACAAGCGATACGGGAATTCAGCTTTCCGGCGTTCACTATTCGCACACCTCGGTATATGTCCCCGAATCCGACATATATACCGACCCGGTCTCCGGCGGCACTATCAGGTATAACTGTGCAAATGACGTGAATTTGCCGATGGCGACTACATTCTTCAAGGTGTCCCATTCGAACGAACAGGCGCTTGATACATATGAGGTGCGCGTTCCGTGGGGATGGATAGATTATAAGACCGATAAAAAGGGCAACAAGGGCGATAACGTCATAACCGTTGCACGCACAGACGGAAGCTACTGCGGAATCGCGATCAGCCTGGCGACCGGCGACATAGGCGGCGATATCTACTTAAACGACGGTCTTGCCACCGCTTGTATAGGCCCGGGCGGAGCGCAGTACTTCGGCTCGTATATTCCGCTGTACCTCGCCGGCTTTGAGAACGGAGAAATGCCGCCGGCAACCACTACCACTTCGCCTACTGCCGCTACAACTGCCTCTTCTGCGTCCTCGACGGAAAGCAGTGCTGTTACAACTAAATTAACTCAAAATACTACCTCAAGAAGTATTACGACCGCAACAACTGCTAAAAAGCCGGGTACTGACAGCACGGAGGACGTAAATACCGGCCTTGTAATCGGCATTATTATCGGTGCGGCGGTTATTATCGCGGCAGCTGCGGCTATAATAATCATAAAAAGGAAAAAGAAGGCACGGGATCAGGGTGCCGATGGAAAGGAAACAGAAACGAAGGATAACGAATGAAAAAAACAGCGCAAAACGACGTTACGGAAGAAAACAGTATTCAAATCGGTGCTGCAGTAACGGAGCAAAGGCTTGCTGACGGCGAAAATATGCAAAGGCTTGATTTTACGGTGACCGGAATGACCTGCGCCGCGTGTCAGGCAAATGTTGAAAAATGCGTATCAAGGCTGGACGGCGTCCGGTCGGCAAGCGTGAATTTGCTGAGCGGAGATATGCAGGTCAGGCTTGACCGGACGAAAACCGATTCGGCGGCGATCATTGACGCGGTGCGGCACATCGGCTACGGAGCGCAAATCAAGCGGGAGCAAGGCGGCGGTCACGGCAATCCCGGTGCGGATAGAAGCAAACGCACAAACCCGCACATTGAGACCGCAAAGGCGCTCAAAACGAGACTTATTGTGTCGGCGGTACTGCTGGTGCCGCTTATGTACCTGTCTATGGGACATATGCTGTCTCTGCCGCTTCCCCACGCCATAAGCGCCGGAAATCACGCTCCGATAAACGCTCTGATTCAGATGTTTATTGCACTGGGCGTAATTATTGTCAACCGGGCGTTTTTTACTCGCGGCTTTAAGGCACTGTTTCACCGTATGCCGAATATGGACTCGCTTGTTGCGATTGGCTCGGGTGCGGCGTTTGTGTACGGCGTTTTTGCGATATTTTGCATGATCTACGCGCTCGGAGAAGGCGACAGCGCAACAGTAGCGCATTATTCCCACGAGCTTTACTTTGAGTCTGCGGCTATGATTCTTACGCTGGTGACGGTCGGAAAATGGCTTGAGGAGCGCTCTAAGGGCAAGACCTCCGACACGGTGGATAAGCTTCTTGACCTTGCGCCAAAGAGCGTCAGGGTAGTCAGGGACGGAAAAGAGGAAAGCATAGCTTTCGACCAACTCCGGCAGGGCGACATTGTTTCGATACGCCCGGGAGATATTCTGCCGGCGGACGGACGGGTGACTGAGGGACAGGCTTTTCTCGACCAATCTGCCGTAACCGGCGAGAGTATGCCGGTGGAGAAAACAGTCGGAGACAGCGTAATTTCGGCAACAAAAAGCGTCGACGGCGCGTTTTTGTATGAGGCGACAAGGGTTGGGGAGGATACAACCCTTTCCGGCATAATAAGGCTGGTTGAGCAGGCCGGCAACTCCAAAGCGCCCATTGCGCGGCTTGCCGACAAAATAAGCGCTGTATTTGTACCGTGCGTTATGGCAATAGCGGCAGTTACCTTTGCCGTATGGATGATAGCGGGACAGGGCTTTGAATTTGCGCTTGCCCGTGCCATAACGGTGCTGGTAATATCCTGTCCGTGCGCGCTCGGACTCGCTACTCCTGTGGCGGTCACGGTAGGGACGGGAAAGGCCGCAGAGTACGGAATACTAATCAAGTCGGCGGCAAGCCTTGAGGCTCTTGCACAGGCAGATACTGTGCTGCTCGACAAGACGGGCACGGTGACGCGAGGCAAGCCGCAGGTGAGCGACATTATTACCTTTGACGGCATGACGCAGGAAAAAGCAATCTCAATAGCCGCCGCCGTTGAGAGCGGAAGTACGCATCCGATTGCTTCGGCTATAATCGAGCGGGCGGGGGATTTTGAAATTCCCGAAAGCACAAAATTCAGCTACAGGGGCGGTCTCGGAGCAAGCGCTGAGGTTGAGGGAAGGATGTATTATGCCGGAAACGCGGCTCTTATGAAGCTCGCGGGCACCGAAACGGATAAGGGCGAGGCGGCAAAAGCCGCCAAAGCGCTCGAGGCTGACGGAAGGACGCTTGTATTTCTCTCGGACGGAGAGGGAATAAAGGCGCTTATCGGTATAAGCGACAAGGTGCGCGCCGATTCGCGCGAGGCGATATCTGATATAAAGGCGCTCGGTATGAAGGCTGTGATGCTGACCGGCGACAACCGCGCATCTGCCGCGGCGGTATGCCGAGAGGTTGGTATAGATGAGGCAGTAGTCGACATTCTTCCTGCCGACAAGGAGGCTCAGGTACAAAAATTCCGCGCTGAAGGCAGAAGAACGGTTATGATAGGCGACGGAATTAACGATTCGCCCGCCCTGGCGGCCGCAGATGTCGGAATGGCTATAGGCGCGGGAACCGATATTGCACTTGACAGTGCTGATATCATTCTTTTGAACAGCTCCCTTATCAGCGCCGCCGGTGCCATGACGCTCAGCCGAAGGGTTATGCGCAATATAAAAATGAATCTGTTCTGGGCTTTTTTCTATAATGTTCTCGGCATACCGATAGCCGCGGGAGTATTATTCCCGGCATTCGGGCTGACGCTCAGTCCGATGATAGGCGCCGCGGCAATGAGTCTCAGCTCGGTCTGCGTAGTTACAAACGCGCTTAGGCTCAGGCTGGTAAAGCTCAAAACTGTTCGCAGCGAAGGTCAGGAGACTAAAAAGGAGAATAAAAAAATGAATATCGTTACACTTAACGTTAAGGGAATGATGTGCGCACATTGCAAGGCTCATGTTGAAAAGGCGCTCGGCGCCGTAAACGGGGCAGACAAGGTCGAGGTGGATCTGGAAAACGCAAAGGCAACGGTTTATACCGCCTGCGACGGAATGGAAAGCGAGCTGATTGCGGCGGTAAAAAACGCCGGCTATGAGGCAAGCGCGGAAAAATAAAAAACACATCAATAAGAGAAAAGGACAGCGGCGAACGACACCGCTGTCCTTATTCTGTTTTAGTATTCCGTAAAGTGATTCATGGGCAGACAAGCTGTCTTTTACGACAGCAGACACTTTACTATGCCGCGGACAAAGCGCGAGGAAGCCTCGCTTACAAATTCGTTATAGTTGAATTCTCCCTGCTCGTCGGCGGCATCCGATACGATGCGGATAACCGCAAAGGCGACTCCGTATTCGTAAGCGACCTGAGCCGCCGCGGCGCCCTCCATTTCGACGCACTTGAGGTTGTCGATATTGTCGAGCAGCCATTTTTTCTTTTCCGAGGAACGGATGAACACATCTCCCGAGGCGACAACACCGGAGACGGCCTTGGGTGAGGTGATATGAAATTTTCTTAGGATGTCTTCCGAGATATCCTCCCTCATGTGATTGTCGAAATAATCCTGTGCGGCGTGCATTGCGTTCTTTGATATTATCTTATCGGTTTCAAAATGGGTCTTGTCAAGAATAGGCACGTTGAAGAGATCGCAGCCGATGCAGTCGAAATCGTGCTGTACGAGGCTTTCGGCAACTATGGCGTCGCCCACGTGAAGTCCGTTTCCTACTCCTCCGGCGGTTCCCGTGAATACAATTTCATCCACCGAGTAGCGTTCTATCAGAACGGTAGTGGTTATAGCCGCGGCTACCTTTCCGATATTGGAGCGAACCAGCACGGTATTCTTGCCGTATAGCTTGCCGCGGTAGAAGGTTCTTCCGCCGACTTCCTCGGAGGAGGTGACCTTCATATCTTTTTTCAGAAGCGCGATTTCGTCGTTTGTCGCGCACATTAGTCCTATCAGCATTCTGTTAATCCTGTCTTTCTATATCGTTATCTGACGGTGCGCATTCCCGTGAGCTTCAGGCTGTGAAGCAATGAATCCTTTTGCATTTCGGGCGGATTTGAGTAGTCGGTGGAGAGGTACTTTTTGCAGTCGTCGGCAAAGGTGGTGACTACGGTTTTATCGCCGCCGAACATGTTCTGAAGCATGACCGCTCCGATGAAATTTGCGCCGGAGGAAACGCCGACACCGACGCCGAGACGCTCAGCGAGCAGACGTGCCATGATGATCGAGTCGCCGTCGTCAACCGAGATTATCTCATTGAGCTCGTCCATGTGCAGAATAGGCGGTATAAACTCATCCGAAATGCCCTGTATTCTGTGGTTTCCCACCTTGCAGCCGGTAGAAAGGGTGGGTGAGTTGAGAGGCTCGAGGGGATGAACGGTAAGCTCGGGAAAGTCGCGTCTGAGCCGTCTGCCGACGCCCATTACCGTGCCGCCTGTGCCGACGCCTGCTATAAAGCAGTCGGGCTTTGCGCCGAAAAGCTTCAGCTGACGCGCGATTTCCTCGGCAGTAGAGGCTATATGCGCCTCGGTATTGTCCTCGTTTGAAAACTGGTGGGGGAGAAACACGTTTCCGCGCTCGGCGGCGTAATCGTCGGCCAACTTTATCGAGCCCAAAAAACCGCCCTGTTCGTGGGAGACCAGTCTGACCTCCGCACCGTAGCTCTGCATAAGCGTGATGCGCTCGCGGCTCATCCAATCCGGCATATAGATAACCACATGATGACCGAGATAAGAGCCGACTCCGGAAAACGATATGCCTGTATTTCCGCTGGTAGCTTCGCAGATCTCGTCGCCCTCGTGAATATCGCCCTGCTCGTAAGCTTTTTTCAAAACATAAAAGGCTACCCTGTCCTTTATACTGCCCGTGAGATTAAAGCTCTCGATTTTTGCATAAATACGGCGTTTTTCCCCTTTATATTCGTAGTTAATCTCGGCAAGCGGGGTGTTGCCGATCATGGCTTGAAGATTATCAAATTTTGCCTTAACAGATTCGGTCACGTTTATTTCCTCTTACAATCATACTTGTTTTACTAATTTATACATTATATAACATGAGCGGCAAATTCGTCAACATAAACAGAGCTTCTCTTTTTTCAAAAAACGATAGGATTATACGCCGATTTATGATATACTGTAAAAAAACGAAGCGGATGGCGGATATGAAAAAAAGATTTGCTGCGGTTTTACTGATATTGGCTTTGGTTTTCTGCACGGCTTCCTGCCGGCAAGAAAATCCTGCCGAGACCGTAAGTACAGAGACCGAAAACAATACCGAGGAAACCGGCGAAAAGGAAATATCGGATATAAAGGCCGGGGAGATAACGCGGCTTTTCAAAACAGCCTTTGCCGACGGGCAGACCCTGCCGGAAAACAGATATCTCGCCTTCGGCGACGGAATTTTGTGTTTTTTGAAGTGTGAAGAAGGATATACGGTAGGATATTTCGACCTGAAGAATTCAATACTTTCCGAGAATTTAATGACGGTTTCAAGCGCGGACGGGGCTGTTTGCCACAGGCTGTCGGGCGTGACGGGGTATCTCATTGCTGACGGACGGTGCTTTTTTATAGACGCTTCAAGCGCCGGAACGCAGGGGGTTGAGCTGCCTGAGGGCGCGAGCTTTAATAACGCGCTGTTTGACGAAGGCGGAGCTGTCATTTATGAGAACGGCGGGCACATACTGACCGCCGGAGCGGATTTTGAGACACAGTATGTTCTGTGTGAAAAGTCGGCACTGCCCGATTATGCGGGCCTTTTGGGATTTGATAAGCAAAACAGCCGCATTTATTACGCTACCGGCGACGGAGACCGCTTTACGGGGTATGCCTACTTTGAGTACGGCTCGCACCGGCCGCTCGGGAGAACGGAGCTTGAATTTGACGACAGTTTGACTATCGACGGCGGTCTGCTGCTGGTGAAAAACGGCGATGACGGTCAGAAATTCATGCGAGTCGACTTTGACGGCGGCGAAACTGCCGTCTATGCGCCGGGGGCGGCTGTAAATTACCATAATTACAGCGCGTCGGCGGACGGCAGAACGCTCGCCCTTTACCTGAGCCCCGACGGTAAGCTCGCCGACGGATACATAGATATAGCCGATATGACGACCGGCGAACGGTTAAAGCGCTTTTCGGTGGAAAGCGACGCCTTTAATCCGCGCATTGTTTTATCGCCGGACGGCGAATATGTATTTTTCGGGGTAAAGGAAAAATCAACCGATACTGTCGGCGCGACCGAGCCGCCGGACGACGACTATACAGGAGAGCTGACTGAGCTTATCAAAATAAGATGATTCGGGGATGCTTATGAAGAGGGCGACCAAAAAGGATTACATATTTATAGGGACGATATGCGCCGTATTTATTGCATTTGTCGTGATAGTGACGCGCAGCGGATACATATGGGGCTCGGCGACAGACTGGGAGGATCAGCACATTGTCCTTCCGGATTATTTCCGAAAGCTTTTTTATGAGACCGGCGACCTTTTTCCGTCTTTTGCGGCGAATATCGGCGGCGGGCAGAATATATATAATTTCGCATATTACGGACTGTATAATCCGATAATTCTCTTATCGTATCTTGTGCCGTTTGTGCCGATGAAGAGCTATATCATCTGCACTACTATAATAAGCGTGCTTGTTTCCGCCGCGCTGATTTACTGTTATCTGCGCAAAACC
The DNA here is from genome assembly GCA_029006345.1 of Bacillota bacterium. Classification (GTDB taxonomy): domain Bacteria; phylum Bacillota; class Clostridia; order Oscillospirales; family SIG627; genus SUG1173. The sequence goes on along the minus strand of JAQXGK010000073.1, from coordinate 58,182 downwards.
GGAAAGCGGGAGGAGACCTCGCTTATCACGGCGCTTTTATTCCTGTTTGCGGGGCCTGTCATATATCATTCGCATCAGCACATAATGTTTATAAACTATATGCCGTTTTTGATAGCGGCGTTTTTCGCGACCGACAGGTACATTATTAAGAAAAAGCCTGCTTTGCTTGTGCTTTTCAGCTTTTTGATAATACTGACCAGCTTTTATTACTCGATAGGCTCTCTGATCTGTCTGATTGCATTCGGCGTGTATCGCTATATAAAGATACACAAAACCGCGCCTATTTCCGAGATTGCCCTGCACGCCTTTAAGACCTGCTTATATATGGGACTGGCGATACTGCTCAGCGCATTCTTTCTCCTACCGACGGCACTTGCGCTTCTTGCAGGACGGGGTGCGACGGACGTCTCCGGTGCCGGAGCTCTTGCCGGATGTCTTATACCCAAGCTAAGCTTTACCGCGCTTTTATATTCTCCGCGCTCGCTCGGACTGACTGCCATTGCGGCTATTGCGCTGGTCGGCAACTTTTTCTCCAAGAAAAAGCATCTTATATTCCTTTCCGCCTTCTTTTGCACGGTGCTTTTCATTCCGGCGATAAACTATGCGACAAACGGCTTTCTTTATATAGACGGCAAGACATTTATTCCGCTTTTACCCCTCGGACTTATTATGGTAGGGGAATATCTAAGGTGGTTTTTTCTTGACAGAAAAATCAGACCGAGGGTAGTGGCAACATTTGTATTTGCAGCACTTGCCGGCGGAGCGACCATGCTGTTTGCTGACAGGATGGACTATCGGTTTTTGATATTCTTTGCGGTTGACTGTGCCGTAACCGCGGCGGTTCTGGCGCTTTACACACGCTTTCCGAAAAAGCGAATCGTCGGTGCATGGCTGTGCCTTGCCGCACTTTCGACAACCTTGCTGGTGAATTTTGTCTTTACCGATGATTTTTCCGAAACCGAGTATTACGAAAAATACAATTCCGATGACGCCAGGATACTGGCGCAGACTGCTTTTTCGGAGGATTCGGGCTTTTACAGGCTTAACGAATATTACGCGGCGCTTGACGCGCTCAACCGAGTTTATACTGCAAAGCACTACCAGACGACGCTGTATTCCTCGACCTACAACAGCGACTACCGCCGCTTTTACTACGATGTAATGAACAACGAGATATCCTTCCGAAACGCCTCAATTACAAATCCGACCTCCAACATTTTGTTCAATATGCTGACCGGCTCGAGATATATAATCGCAAATAGCTGTCCGGCTGCCGGCTACAAAGAGGTGGCGCGGCAGGGCGAGTACAGGCTGTACCGCAACGACGATGTGTATTCCGTCGGGTATCTCTCGGACAAGCTGATGCCGAAAAGTCAGTTTGACAAGCTGAGCTATCCTTATACGTCCGAAGCTCTTATGAAGTACATTGTTGTTGATGACGACAGCTTGCCGGAGGTGGATTTTGAGCCGGAGATAAAGCCGTATTTTGCCGAGGTGAGCGGCACTGAGCAAAACGAGCTTTTTGAAAGCTGGAAAAGAAACGGCGAGGGCTTTACCGTAAAGTCGCAAAGAGGCGGACGGCTGAAAATCAAGCTGTCGGGCGAGTTGAGCGACATATTATTTATAAGAATCAATCTGAACAAGAGCCAAAGTGAGTATTCCGGGGACCGCATTATTACGATAAACGGCACCAAAAACAAATTGACATCTCTTTCGTCGAGGTATCACAACGGAAACAATGTTTTTGACTATGTGATTTCGGCTAATCAGCCGATAGACGAGCTGAACGTATGGTTTTCAAAGGGCGTATATGATATAGAGAGCATAGAGATGTATTCTCTGCCGTACAGCTCGCTTGCAAATATAAGTGAGACGCACGACTGCTTTTCGGCGGATATGAGCCGCACCGAAGGCGACTGCATTTGCGGCAGTATCGAAGCCGAAAAAGACGGCGTATTTAATCTGACGATACCCTACGACACCGGCTTTACCGTTAAGGTTGACGGGAAGGAGCGGGAATACTTCGAAACCGACACGGCGTTTATAGGCTTTGAGATGTCCCGCGGCACCCATGAGATAGAAATGTCATATACATCTCCCGGTCTTAAAGCGGGCATGGCTGTTTCGGCGGGAGCTCTGATAATATATTTAGCCTTGATAATATACTCCGCTGTAAGAAAAAAGAGAACCGTACCGGATTACACCGAGTAGAAAGGCTGAGATGCCGTGCTCATTTTTTTCGGAGCGGATATTCGGCAATCCTGCTTCGCCTGACAAGCCTAAAACAAAAAAACGAAAGAATCCCCGCCAAATGACGGGGATTTTTCAGCATTATCGGGCGCGGCTGTAGGTTTGGTCGCCCAGAGTCATGGAATCGCCTTTTATCGTGTAATTATAGTCGTTATAGTCATTGCCGTTCTTTCCGTCATAAATACGGATGGAACCGTCGTCATTTGCTTCGTAGCGCCACAGCTTAGTTCCGTTGCGGTAGACATTTCCATCACGGTAGTCGTAGGTCGAGCCGTCGGACTGCCAGGAGCCTGTAATGTCATTACCGGTTGTCCTGCCGCATGAAACCAAGCAAAGCGTGCATATGACAGCCATTACTATAACAAAGGCGGCAATGCGTATGGTTGCTTTCATTTTTGATTTTTCCTTTCGAAAGAATAATGACCCATATCAAAAAAACTAAGGGTGTGACTGTACGGTCACACCCTTAGTTTATTACCTATCGGTAAATATTATACTCTCTCGGAATATCAATTATTCGTAGAGATCCTTGAGCTTCTCAAGTCTTGCGTACTTAGCCTTTGCCATTTCGGCAGCCTTTGTGAAGAGGGCGTCTGCTCTCTCAGGCGACGACTGGACAAGACGGCTGTAACGGGTTTCGCTCTTGATGAAGTCGATATAGTCTTCTGTAGCGGGCTTGGAATCGATCGAAAGCGGATTCTTTCCTTCTGCCTTGAGAGCCGGATTGAATCTGAACATCTGCCAATAGCCGGCTGCAACTGCACGCTTCATTTCGTTCTGGCAGTTGGTCATGCCTCCCTTAACACCGTGCATTTCGCAGGGTGCGTAGCCGATGACGATCGAGGGTCCCGGATATGCTTCTGCTTCTACGAGAGCCTTGATGGTCTGGTTCATATCAGCGCCCATAGCGATCTGTGCTACATATACGTAACCGTAGCTCATAGCGATCTGAGCGAGATCCTTTTTGCCGATAGCCTTGCCGGCTGCGGCAAACTGAGCAACCTGACCGATCTGGCTTGCCTTGGAGGCCTGTCCGCCGGTGTTGGAGTAAACCTCGGTATCGAATACCATGATATTTACATCCTCACCGGTTGCGATTACGTGGTCGAGACCGCCGAAGCCGATGTCATATGCCCAACCGTCTCCGCCGAAGATCCATACGGACTTCTTGGAGAGGTAATCCTTGTTTGCAAGAATCTTGCCCTTGAGATCGCCGCAGCAATCGCAATTGCAGTTTTCAAGCATTGCAACAAGCTTGTCGGCAGCTTTGGCGTTTGCCTTGCCGTCATCCTTTGTAGCAAGGAATTCGTCGATAACAGCCTTCTTTTCAGCGTCCTGAACCTGTGCTGCAAGCTCTTCGACATAGCCTATTGTGCGGTCACGGATGGTCTTCTGACCGAGGTACATACCGAGACCGTGCTCTGCGTTGTCCTCGAACAGCGAGTTAGCCCAAGCCGGACCCTTGCCGCTGTCGCGGTTTACCGTGTAAGGTGTTGCAGGTGCCGAACCGCCCCAGATAGAGGAGCAGCCTGTTGCGTTAGAGATATACATTCTCTCGCCGAACAGCTGAGTGATAAGGCGAGCGTACGATGTCTCTGCGCAGCCTGCGCACGAACCGGAGAACTCAAGCAGGGGCTGATTGAACTGGCTGCCCTTGATGGTTGTGTCGGCAAATGCAGTTGCCTTCTTTGTAACATTTGCAACTGCGTAATCGAATGCTGCCTGCTGTGCGCTCTGGCTCTCCTGAGGAACCATTTTGAGTGCCTTTTCCTTAGCGGGGCAGACCTTTACGCAGAGTCCGCAGCCCATACAATCGAGCGGGCTGATGCTGACGGTGAACTTGTAGTCCTCGCAGCCCTTGCCCTTCATCTGTACGGTCTTGGTGGAAGCGGGAGCGTTTGCGGCTTCGCTTGCATCCATAGCGAACGGACGGATGGTTGCGTGGGGGCAGACAAATGAGCACTGGTTGCACTGTATGCAGTTCTCGGGAATCCACTCGGGAACGTCTACGGCGACACCGCGCTTCTCATATGCGGCAGCACCCTGAGGATATGTGCCGTCTACCGAGTCGAGGAAAGCGGATACGGGGAGAGAATCGCCCTGCATCTTGCCGACCGGAATGACAATGTCCTTGACGAACTTGACAAGTTCCGGACGCTTGCCCTCGATAACTTCTTCAACCGGCTTGACATCTATCGACTTCCATGCTTCGGGAACGTCGTACTTAACTATAGCGTTTACTCCGGCGTCGATTGCCTTGTAGTTCATCTCAACTATAGCTTCGCCCTTCTTGAGGTAGGACTTCTTGGCAGCTGCCTTCATGTAGCCTACCGCATCATCGATGGGCATGATGTTTGCAAGTGCGAAGAATGCGGCCTGAAGAATGGTGTTTGTGCGCTTGCCCATGCCGATCTCACGCGCCTTATCTATAGCGTTGACGGTGTAGAACTGGATGTTGTTGTCGGCAATGTACTTCTTTGCTTCATCGGGGAGATGCTGCTCAACTTCTTCGGGAGTCCACTGGCAGTTGAGCAAGAAGGTGCCGCCGGGCTTGACGTCATTTACTATCTTGTAGCCCTTGACAATGTAGGAGGGGTTGTGGCAGGCAACGAAGTTTGCCTTAGTAATATAGTACGGGCTCTTGATGGGCTGATCGCCGAAACGAAGGTGGGAGATTGTTACGCCGCCGGTCTTCTTGGAGTCGTACTGGAAGTAAGCCTGAACGAACTTGTCGGTATGGTCGCCGATAATCTTAATAGAGTTCTTGTTGGCGCCGACGGTACCGTCACCGCCGAGACCCCAGAATTTGCAGGAGATTGTGCTGGGAGCAGAGGTGTCGGGGCAAGCTTCCTCTTCGAGAGAGAGGTTTGTAACGTCATCGACAATGCCGATGGTGAAGTTTTTCTTGGGTTCGTCAGCCTTGAGGTTCTTGAATACGGCAAATATGCTTGAGGGGGGAGTATCCTTTGAACCGAGACCGTAACGGCCGCCGACGATCTTGGCATTCAGGCTGCTCTGTGCGAGTGCGGCAACAACATCGAGGTAGAGAGGCTCGCCGAGCGAACCGGGTTCCTTTGTTCTGTCGAGAACCGCGATCTTCTTGACTGTAGAGGGAATTGCTTCGATAAGCTTTTCGGCAACGAAGGGACGGTAAAGTCTGACCTTGACGAGACCGACCTTTTCGCCGTGTGCATTAAGGAAGTCGATGACTTCTTCAGCAACGTCGCAGATAGAGCCCATGGCAATGATGACTCTGTCGGCGTCCGGAGCACCGTAGTAGTTGAAGAGCTTATAGTCTGTGCCGATCTTGGCGTTGACCTGATTCATGTAGTCTTCAACGATAGCGGGAAGCTCGTCGTAGTACTTGTTGCAAACTTCGCGGTGCTGGAAGAAGATATCTCCGTTTTCAGCAGAGCCGCGGAGAACGGGATGCTCGGGGTTGATAGCTCTCTTGCGGAAAGCGGCTATCGCTTCCTTGTCTACCATGGCGTCGAGGTCTGCATTATCCCATACTTCTATCTTCTGAATCTCATGGCTTGTTCTGAAGCCGTCGAAGAAGTTGAGGAAGGGGACTCTGCCCTTGATGGTAGAAAGGTGAGCAACTGCACCGAGGTCCATTACTTCCTGAGGATTTGACTCAGCGAGCATTGCGAAGCCGGTCTGACGGCACGCATATACGTCGGAATGATCTCCGAAGATATTGAGCGCGTGAGACGCAACGCAACGGGCGGAAACGTGAATAACGCAGGGAAGCAGCTCGCCGGCGATCTTATACATGTTCGGGATCATCAGAAGAAGACCCTGAGATGCGGTAAAGGTCGTTGTAAGCGCGCCTGCCGCAAGCGAACCGTGTACTGTTCCGGCTGCGCCTGCCTCAGACTGCATCTCTACGACCTTGACCTTGTCGCCGAAGATGTTCTTGAGACCTGCGGCCGACCATGAATCGGTAAGCTCGGCCATTACGCTGGACGGGGTGATCGGGTAAATGCTGGCAACTTCCGTGAACGCATATGACACGGTAGCGGCAGCTGTATTACCATCCATTGAAAGCTTTTTTCTTGCCATTTGAATTTTTTCCTCCTGATTTTTCAATGTAACATAAGTATAATATCACTTTTTCTCGCGGTTGTAAACAATAATGCTCCGTAATATGCAAAAGTTAACAAAATAATTTTACTTGCGGCAGCCTGCGGCAAAATATGTTGACACTCATTTTTTGCAATAGTATAATTAACCTTAATATTTACAGCGAATAAACCTGTGAAACAAGGAGAAAGTAAAATGCTCAAACCGAAAAAGCTTAAAAAGGGCGACACCGTCGCACTGGTCGGGCCGTCCAGCCCCTGCACAGACCATTCCCGCGTTGATGCGTCGGTAAAATATCTCGAAAGCGTCGGCTTCAGGGTAAAGGAATACCCGAGCTGCCGCGCAACCGAAGGATATCTTTCGGGACCGGACGAAATGAGAGCACGTGATATTAACGACGCCTTTGCCGACAGCACGGTAGACGGAATAATCTGCCAGCGCGGCGGCTACGGTACTCCGAGAATTGTAGATATGCTTGATTACGAAACCATAAAGAATAACCCCAAAATGCTGTTAGGCTTCAGTGATATTACGGGACTTATAATATCGCTGTATCAAAAGGCGGGGCTTGTTACTCTGCACGCTCCCATGCCGACGACCTGCATGGTGGGCGGCTTTGACCCGTACACCGAAAAAATGTTCTATAGGGCGATAGGCTCGTCAGAGCCGCTCGGAGTTTTTGAAAACGCCGAGGGCGAAAAAATTTCGGGTATGAACGGCGGAAAGGTCAGGGGAACGTTCATAGGCGGAAACCTTTCGCTTATCGCTGCACTAATGGGCAGTGAATATATGTTTGACCCGACCGGCAAGATAATATTCATTGAGGACGTGGAGGAGGCAAGCTACCGTATCGACAGAATGCTGAACAACATGCGGCTTGCGAAGTTTTTTGACAAGTGCGCCGGAATAGTGTTCGGCGGCTTCTCAAACTGCAACATTCAGAACGAGGGTGAATATACTACCGACGATCTGATAGATCAGGTTGCGGCATACTGCAAAAAGCCCATTCTGCGCGGACTTTCTGCGGGACATGTGCTCCACAACGGCTCGCTCCCCATGGGAATAGAGGCGGAGCTTGACGCGGACAACGCTACGCTGACCTTTACGGAATCGGCGTTTACCGAATAAAAAGAGGTCATAAAGAATGGATTGCGTAAAAGCGATTGACAAATTCATAGATTCGCACCGGGACGAAATGGTATCGGATCTGAGACGGCTTGTTGCGATACCGTCTGTTGCGGCACAGAGCGAGGGGGATTATCCGTTTGGAATAAATGTGGCCCGTGCGCTTGACGAGGCGCTGTCTATCGGCGAAAAGCTCGGGCTTAAATGCAGAAATCTCGACAATTACGCAGGAATTTTTGATGTCAGCGGACAGTCGGGAGAGACGGGGCTCGGAGTTCTGTGCCATATTGACGTTGTGCCTGCCGGAGACGGCTGGAAGCACGATCCCTTTGCCGGAGAAATAGAGGACGGAATATTTTACGGCAGGGGAGCGATAGACGATAAAGGGCCGGCGGTCTGCGCTCTGTATGCACTGGCTGCCGTTAAGTCCTGCGGAATTGAGCCCGCGACGGGCGCGAGAGTTATTCTCGGTACAAACGAAGAAAACGGCTCGAGCGATATGCGCTACTGCGAAAGCAAGGGCGTAGTGCCGGACATGCTGTTTTCTCCTGACGCCGATTACCCGATAGTAAATATCGAGAAGGGTCTTTTTCGCTGTACGCTTGAGGGCGGCTTCGACAGCCGCAAATCCGCTGTCGAGCGGCTTAGCGGCGGCGACATTATCAATATGGTGCCGTCGAGAGCGGAGGCGGTACTGCGCGGTGTTTCGCCCGAGCGTATTGAAGAGCTGATCGCACGGGATGACAGTGAAATTGTATTCTCGGTCGAGGCGGAGGGCGACAGGGTGAGCGTCAGGGCGCAGGGAGAGACGGCGCACGCTTCTACTCCCGAGCTGGGGAAAAACGCCCTGACCGCGCTTGTTTCTCTTTTAGCAGGGCTTGAAGGGGAGGACGGCTCCCTTGGCATTGTCCGAGAGCTTGCAAGGCTGTTCCCGCACGGTGAATTTTCCGGTGAAAGCGCGGGGATAGACGCATCCGACCGGATTTCGGGCGCTCTTACGGTCAATTTCAGTATTCTCAACATTAACGACGGAAATGTATGTGCAAAAGCGGATGTCAGATTTCCCGTGTGCGAAAGCCTTGACGGACTTGAGGCAAGACTGAAGAGGCGGCTTGAAGGCGGGATTCTCAAGCTGGGCGAGTGCGGGGGAAGCGAGCCGCATTACGTCCCCGAAGAGGGTCGGCTTGTCAGCGTGCTCAAGGAGGTATATCAGAACGAAACCGGTCAGAAGGCATATTGCCGTGCGCTCGGGGGAGCGACATATGTTCATCATTCGCCCGGAGGGGTGGCATTCGGACCGGTATTTCCCGGCTGTGACAACCGGCTTCATGCAAGCGACGAATTTATCGCCGTGGATCAGCTGATTTCCGACGCTAAAATGTATGCAAAGGCGATACTGAAGCTGATTACGGATGAATAATTCTTTGGGTTTCGGCTGTATCATTAAGCCTTAACGGGGCTCGGACGGATTGCAGGGGACTAAAACAGGAAGCATTATGACATCACAAAAGATAAAAGAATGCAATACGCTGATTTTTTCGCGTCTTGCCGAATACCTCAACAACTGTCCCGACTTTGTCAGCTGCGAAATGGTTTCCGAAACAGCACAATCCTGCGGCTTCGGCAGGGAGGAAGCGTTTCGTACGCTGATATCCGGCGCGCTCGGACTGTATGATGACAGGGAAATGAGAGACGGCTATTTGCGGCATATGTTCAGACTGCTGGACGCTGCCCAATATGAGAGCGACAGATATTACTCCGAAATATCGCTCAAGCCGAAAACTCTCGGGAACTGGCGCATCGACAAAGTGCGGATAAAGCCCTATGAGGCGTTTGTATATAACGACCCGAAGGTCTGCACCGACGGAAGAATACTGCCGCAGATAGGTTTTTTTGACAGAGAGTTTGAATATCCGTGCATATATCAGGACTCCCGCGAATGGATGATGATCACTCCCAACGAGATAGAAACAATGCGCCGCCCGATTTCAGAAGCCTTCGGGCGTGTGGTTACTTACGGTCTGGGGCTGGGATATTTTGCATTTATGTGCTCCCAAAAGACAGAGGTGAGCTCCGTCACGGCGGTCGAATGCGACGAAAAAGCCATACGGCTTTTTGAAAGCGAGATTCTGCCGCAGTTTACCCGCCGCGACAAGATAAAAATCGTGCGGGCGGACGCTTTTGAATATGCGGCGGAAAACTCCGACTGTGATTTTGTATTTGCAGACATATGGCACGACCCGACAGACGGAGTGGCGGCATACAGGCGGCTGAAGGAGCTGGAAAAGCCGGGAATACGTTATTCCTATTGGATAGAAGACACCTTAAAGCTTTATTTATAAAGCGACCGTGAGGACGGTTTGACACGGAAAAGCTAGACGCCGGCAAAGAAAAACAGCAGGACGACAGGCCAAGTACCCGTGAGGATACACGGCCGGTATTATTCGCCTTACGGCAAGTTATATTGCTAAAGAGTTATATTTGCCCTGCGGCAAGTTATATTGTCTTCGGCAGTTTTGAGGCCGAATAAATCATCATGAAACCGCAGGTTTCAATATCGTCACTCTTTGCACAGCAAAGAATATCACTGCATAAAAAATACTACCCGAAAAAGAGGTTGTTTTCTCTTCTTCGGGTAGTTTTGTCTTATAACGTTCAAGCAGGGAATCTGTGTGCCGGATTCTTATTCGGTTTTAGATAACCGCCCTAAAGAATCCCGCTCTACTCCTTGCTGATTTATTTTTGGATTTACTTCTATTTATACATCTCGGCATAGTACTTCTGATACGAGCCGGACACAATGTTATCAACCCACTTGCGGTTGTCAAGATACCACGCGATGGTTTCCTTCATACCTTGCTCGAAGGTGTACTTTGGCTTCCAGCCGAGCTGTGTGGTGATCTTTGTGTTGTCTATGGCGTAGCGGCGGTCGTGTCCCGGACGGTCCTTGACATATTTTATCAGATCCTCGGATTTGCCGATGGTGGAGATTATCAGTCTGACTATCTCGATATTTGCTTTTTCGTTGTTTCCGCCGACGTTATATACTTCTCCGACCTTGCCCTTGTGTATAACGGTGTCGATGGCTTCGCAGTGGTCCTCAACATGGAGCCAGTCGCGAATCTGCATACCGTCGCCGTACACCGGCAGAGCTTTGTCGGTGAGGCAGTTGTTTATCATAAGCGGTATGAGCTTTTCGGGAAACTGATACGGGCCGTAGTTGTTTGAACAGCGAGTGGTCGAAACAGGCAGACCGAAGGTTTCGTGATAAGCGCGCACAATGAGGTCTGCGCTCGCCTTTGAAGAAGAATAGGGGCTGTTGGGCGAAAGCGGCATTGTTTCCACGAACATACCGGTTTTACCCAGCGCGCCGTAGACTTCGTCGGTCGAAACCTGATGAAAGCGCACGCCGTCCTTGTAGTCGCGGCTGTATTTATCGTCGGGGGCAAGCTTCCAGTGTGCCTTTGCGGCGTCCAGCAGAACCTGGGTTCCGAGAATGTTGGTGGTGAGAAATATCTGCGGGTCGGTTATCGAGCGGTCGACGTGACTTTCCGCCGCAAAATTGACGACGGTATCTATGGGATATTTGTCAAATATCGCGCCTATTGTCCCGGCATCGCGGATATCCGCCTTGATAAAGGTGTAGTTGGGGTTGTTTTCGACGGATTTCAGATTTTCAAGATTGCCCGCGTATGTAAGGGCGTCAACGTTTATTATTTTGTAATCGGGGTGTTTTTTGAGCATCAGATGAATGAAGTTGCTTCCGATAAATCCGGCGCCGCCGGTCACAAGTACGGTTTTCATATACGACAAATCCTTTCTTGATTTGCTTATTTTCGGTCTTCTTTTGCTATGGATAAGAGATACTGGCCGTAGTCGGTCATTTTCAGGCTTTCGCCGATTTGCTCAAGCTGTGCGGTATCAATGAAGCCTCTGCGCCAGGCTATTTCCTCTATGCAGGAAATATAGAAGCCCTGCCGCGACTGGATGGCCTCAACATATTCCGCCGCCTTGAGCATGCCCTCGGGAGTGCCGGTGTCCAGCCAGGCCATTCCTCTGCCGAGAAGCTCGACAGAAAGCTCGCCCATTTCGAGATAGGCGTTATTTACCGAGGTTATCTCGATTTCTCCGCGGGCAGACGGCTTGACATTTCGGGCGATTTCCACAACGCGGTTATCGTAGAAATACAGTCCGGGAACTGCGTAATTTGACTTCGGGTGCTCGGGCTTTTCCTCTATCGAAACCACCTTGTGGTCTTTATCGAATTCAACGACGCCGAAGGAGCGGGCGTCCTTTACATAGTAGCCGAAAATTGTCGCTCCGCGCTCGCGGGACATTGCATTTTGCAGAGTGCGCGTGAGATTGGGGCCGTAGAAAACATTATCGCCGAGAATGAGGCAGACGCTGTCGTTTCCGATAAAATCCGCGCCGAGAATAAATGCGTCGGCCAGTCCGCGGGGCTTCGTCTGAACAGCGTAGGAAATACTGATGCCGATATTTTTTCCGTCGCCCATCAGTTTTTTATATACCGGTGTATCCTCGGGTGTGCTGATGATAAGGATCTCGCGGATTCCGGCAAGCAATAAAACGGAAAGGGGATAGTAAATGAGAGGCTTGTCATAAATGGGCAGCAGTTGCTTTGAAACTGCTTTTGTCATCGGGTAAAGACGTGTTCCTTTACCGCCGGCAAGAATTATACCTTTCATAATCGGTTCTCCTTAACTGAGTATTATTTTGCAAATCCTGTCAACATCGTCGGCTGAAAGGTCGGCGTACATGGGAAGGCAAAGTACTTTTTCCGAAATGCTCTCGGCAACGGGAGTACGGTCTCCCTCAAAGCCGTAGCAGGTGTTGTTGTTTGTCAGGGGATAAAAGTATTTGCGGGCAAAGATTCCGTTTGCGGCAAGGCGGTCGGCGATATCGTCGCGGTTGTACGCGCCGTCGAATACGACCGGAAAATACGCAAAATTGCGCTTAACGTCGGCACACACCGGATTGAGCTTAATACCGTCTTTGCCGGAAAGATTGTTTCTGTAGCGCTCGTCAACGAGTCTGCGCTTTTCTATTTCGCCGTCGACATGCCGCAGATTGCAGATGCCCATTGCGGCGGCAAATTCGTTCATTTTGGCGTTGCCGCCTGCATATACGATGTTTTCGGGACTGTCGACTCCGAAATTCTTCATACAGTCGAGCCTGGGTGCAAGACCGGGATCGCGGTAGGTCGCGCAGCCGCCCTCAATGGTGTTGAACACCTTTGTGGCGTGAAAGCTGTACATGGAGGCGTCCCCGAGATTCGCGGCGTTTATGCCGCCGACGGATACGCCGAAGGCGTGGGCGGCATCATATATGACCCTCAGGCCGTATTTTTTAGCTATACGGTCAATCTTTTCGGTATCGCAGATGTTGCCGTAGACATGAACCGGTATTATCGCCGAGGTTTTTTCGGTGATAAGCGGCTCTATCTTGTCGGCGTCTATGGTATAGTTATCCTCGCGTATGTCGCAGAAAACAGGCTTGAGTCCGTTTCTCGTGACGGCGTTTGTGGTGGATACGAAAGTAAAGGGGGTGGTGATAACCTCTCCGGTCAAGCCGAATGCGGCGATGAGCGTTTCAAGTGCGAGATGGCCGTTTACAAACAGCGTAAGGTTATCGGCCGACAGGTATTTTTTCAGATTTTCGGTAAGCGTGCGGTGCTTGATGCCGTTGTTTGTCAGCCAGTGCGAATCCCACAGCTCGCGTATTTCCGCCGTGTATTCGTCAAACGGCGCCATCGAGGAGCGCACAACGTTGATTTTTATATCGTTTTGATTCATTTTTTAAGCTCCGTATCTTATCTTTTGTCATGAAGCTTCAGCGCGAGTCCGGGAAAAACAGAGCCAAACAGTATGAAGGCTTTTTTTGCGGCGCTTTGCTGTTTGAACAAGGGGCTTCTGCGGGCCTCTTTATACTTGCCCAACAGATAGTTTTCCTTGAAGCAAAAGCTGTCGAGCTGATTATTTATCTCATCGGAATATCTGCCGTTTGTAAAGCTGTCAAGCTCTGTAAGAAAGCGTATCCTTCGCTCGAGTCTCGACGCCCTTCTCTGCCTGTCCTTTTCGAGCTTTGAGCTCCACGAGCCGACCGACATCACACGGTAGCAGGACATTTCCCGGTCGATGTAGTGAAATCTGCCGTTGAGCGTCATCCACAGCTTGAGCGGATAGTCGCCGGTCACATCTATATCGAAAAATTCGGGTTGTTGTTCCATAAGCTTGCGCCTTACGAGCAGTGTGGCTGTATGCGGGGTATTTTTATTGCTCAGGACGCGCTCAAAGGATATATCTCCGTCGCCGTCGAGTATGCGGGCGTGAGTAACTTTGCCGGTCTGCGAATCCAGCTGAGCAAAGGCGTGACAGCAGATGCTGCAATCCGGATGACTGTCGAGATATTCGACCTGAAGTCTAAGCTTGTTTTCATCCGTCCAGTAGTCGTCTCCTTCGCAGATGGCTATATATTCACCCTTGGCGTACTTGAGTATTTCGCGGATCATATGCTTGCCCCGGGAGTACAGATTCTCTTTCTCGTAAATACCGCGGATAATATCGGGGTGTTTTGCTTCGTACTCGCGAATGATGCTTGCGGTGGAGTCGGTGGATACATCGTCGTGAACAAGCGCCTCAAAGGGAAAACCGCATTTTTGCATTACAAAGCCGTCGAGTGCCTGTCCGATATAGTTTTCCTGATTGTATGCCGCGCAGAGAATGCTGACCTTGATTGATTGGTTCATTTTACCTCCGAAGTACGGAAAGAGATTGCAACTATCCCGAAATATGTAATTAAAGACATTGTACCACTAAAATTTTTCAATGTCTATGGATAAATCGACGATTGTTTTGCAGGCACAAAAAATAAGCGCCTGTCGGAGGGGACAGGCGCCGGAGGGTATTAATAGTTCACATCATCTGCGGCGGTCGGTGCTCTCAAAATGAGAGTCGCCGCGCTGCTTGCTTTTTTCGGGCCGAGTCTCAGCCGTGCCGCGCCGAGAACGAGGGTTTTGCTTCGGCGTGGAGTCTGACGGTTGAACTGTGTGCTCATGAACGCGCGTTTGTTGCTGTCTGCCGGTGCCGTCCTGCGCTTTGCGCTGAGGGGGACGACGCCGCGGGACAGGCTTTTTCTTTTGCTGTGCATTTTGATTTACAAGCGAATGAAATATCGATCTTCGCCTTGCCCGTCTGAACTCGTCGTATTCTTTATTCTTGATTTTCTGAGTTTCGAAATACTCTCGTTCGAGCTCATTGATTGCCGATTGCTTGCGGCGGGAGGAGCGGAAAGAGACGGCAAGCATGAGAATAACTGAAATTATCAGTATGGCTATCAGAGAGAACAATACGATTTTTACAATGGTGAGAGAGAAGAAAGCCTTGATATAGCTTACTATCAGAAGCCAGGTGCTGCGTTCCACGCTTGACTGCGCCACAAGGTCGCAGGTGCCGATTATTTCGCCCTTGTAATAAACCTGTATTTCGCCGAAAACGTCTCCCTGAGATACCGGAGCGCTGGCTTCTTTTTGAGACAGTGTATAGTCAAAGCTCATATCCTCGTCCCTGTAGTCGCTCGAAACGATAAACGGAACGGCGTCGCCCGAAACAAGGATGAGGTGATCGATATTCGAGCTGAGACTAATCGGTATCTCACAAATAAGCCTGCCTTTTTCAAGGACGCTCTTGAGCTTATAGTTTGAGCTGAAGCTGTCGAACAGCGTTGCAACGTCTGTGCAGGAACGGTAGCGGTTTTCGACAAGCTCCGCGCCGCTGACTATGGCGAGGGCCGTCAGACCGCCGGAGCTGTGTACCGACGCAAGGCAGTAGCCCGCCTCGGGCGTCGAGCCGGCATTCATGCCCTTTGCCTCCGCGTAATAATAGCCCTGCTTCGACTTTTCATTCAAAAGGTAGTTTTTTGAAGTTATCTCGCGGGCATCGGACATATTGGTGGCGGCAACGGTGTAGGAATAGTTGCTCGACATGACCATGAAATCGTTTATACTGTATGCCTCGAGACAAATCTTGAGAACATCCCGCAGGGTGGTCTTCATGAGAGGGGAATGAAGTCCGGTGGGATTGGCGAAATATGTGTTTTCGCAGCCCAGCTCCTTTGCCTTTTCGTTCATCATTGATACAAAGCCGTCTCCGTTTCCGCCCACAAGGTCGGCTATTACGAGAGCCGCGTCGTTCGCGCCGCCGACTACTACCGCCGCAAGGGCGTCGTCGAAGGAAATGACTTCGCCGTCCCTAAGCCCCAGCCCGGCGCCGCCTGCGGCCGATATGACGCTTTCTTTTACGGTTATATCGGTGACGTCCGGGTGCTCGGCCTTATACTCATAGGCGAGAATGGCAGTCATTATCTTTGCAAACGAGGCGGGGTATATTTCCGTGTCGATACTCTTCTCGTAAACAATGGTGTTGTATTCTATATTGTAAAGAAGAGCGTACTTTGCATTCAGCGTCGGTTCCTCGGTGGCAAAAGAGCAAACGGGAAGTGCCGAGACCAGGACGACCGTCAATATAAGCATTGTCAGGAGCCTTCTGGCAGTTTTCATAATCCTTTATTCCTTTTCAGAAATGTAAGTTATAGTAGCTCTTGGTTTCCTCTATATCGCGCTTTATCTGATCCTGTAGCTTATCTACTGATGAAAATTTTGTCTCGCTTCTCAGCTTTTTATAGAATTCCACCCTGATATTCTGGCCGTAAAGACTGCCGACAAAATCTATTATGTGCGTTTCGCAGGTAACGGTTTCCGCATTCGATACGGTCGGACGGACGCCGACATTGCATACGCCGAGATAGGGGAGCCCGTCAATGTGGCAGGCAGTCGCATACACGCCGCGCTCCGGAACGATATGGTCGTCAGGAAAAAGCTGATTGATAGTCGGTATGCCGATTGTTCTGCCGAACGCTCGGCCGTGAATAACGGGAAAGCTGATGAAGAACGGACGCCCGAGCAACAGAGCCGCCTGTTCCATGCTGCCGTTTTCTATCAGAGCGCGTATCACGGACGAGCTGACAAGCGTGTCTCCGTATATTACCGGAGGAATAATCTTAACCGTGACGCCGTATTTTTTCAGCTCGTTTGAAAGATACTCCGAGGTCCCGGCGGCGTTTTTGCCGAAGCGGAAATTGAAGCCGACTACGACAAGGCGCGCGTGCAGGCCGTCTATCAGAATATTTTTTATGAATTCGTCGGGCGAAAGGTCGCGGACGGCGTTGAAATCCTCCAGCACGAGATAGTCTACCCCCTTTGACGAGAGCAGTTCGGCTTTTTCGTCGAGAGTGGTTATCCGTTTGACCGTGATATCGCCGCGAATCATATTCTCGGGGTGCTGACGGAAGCTCCATACCACGCTCGGGATATTTTCCCGCTTTGAGTGGTACAGTATTTCATCTATGAGCTTGATGTGTCCGATGTGCAGTCCGTCGAAATTTCCGAGAGCAACCGCGGAGGCGGAAATATTGACATTTTTCGTATTGTCAAGTGTTTTCAAACTGATTCTCCGGGAGAATAATATATTTATAACCATTATAGCATTACCGCACTCAAAGTGCAACCGTTATTGTTGACACGGGTTTTGTAAAATGATAAAATCAAGCGTATAAGCAAACAGCGCTGTCGGGGCAAAAGCGCCCGCGGAAAGGCTAAAAAATGACTAAAGCGGAAATACAGGCAGAAATAGAAGAACTCAGAAATAAGCTCGAATATAATTCCTACAGGTATTACGTTCTTGACGATCCGGAAATCGACGATTACGAATATGACATGATGTTTGCACGCCTGAAGGAGCTCGAGGCGCAGTATCCCGAATTTGACTCGCCGACCTCTCCGACAAAGCGGGTGGGCGGCGCGGCGCTTGACAGATTTGAAAAGGTGACCCACAGGGTGCCGCTCAAGAGCCTTAGGGATGTTTTCAGCCGAGAGGAGCTTTGTGCCTTTCTCGATGACATGCGAGCCTTCGACTCCGACGCGGAATTTGTTCTTGAGTATAAAATTGACGGTCTGAGCGTTTCTCTTGAATATGAAAACGGCATATTTGTACGCGGGGCGACGCGCGGAGACGGAATTGTCGGCGAGGATGTGACGGAAAATCTCAAGACGGTAAAGAGCATTCCTCTCAAGCTCACCGAGCCGGTGAATATCATTGTCCGCGGCGAAGTATATATGCCCAAATCGAGCTTTCGCAAGCTCAACGACGAGCAGGAAATAAGCGGCGGCAAGCTGTTTGCCAATCCGCGCAATGCGGCGGCGGGCAGTCTGCGGCTTCTGGATTCAAAAACCGTTGCGACAAGGCGGCTTGATATTTTTATTTTCAATCTTCAGTATATTGAGGGCAAAAAGTTTGAAACGCATACGGAAACGTTCGATTACATGAAAAAGCTCGGCTTTGTCGTGTCGCGCGACTATCTTGTCTTCAGGGACAGCGACGAGCTGTATAAGGCCATTATCGAGCGCGGAGACCGACGGGACGAGCTGGATTTTGACATAGACGGCGCGGTAATAAAGCTCAACAGCCTGTCTCTGAGGGAGCGGGTCGGAGAGCTTACCAGCATTCCCAAGTGGGCGGTAGCCTACAAATACCCTCCGGAGGTCAAGCCGACGGTGGTAAAGGATATAGTAATTCAGGTCGGACGGACGGGCGCGCTGACTCCCACCGCCGAGCTTGAGCCGGTAAGGCTTGCCGGCACCACGGTGTCGCGTGCGACCTTGCACAACAGCGACTTTATAAGTGAGCGTGATATCAGGATAGGCGATACGGTATCCGTGCGCAAGGCGGGAGAGATAATACCCGAGATAATATCGGTAGATAAGAGCAAGAGGCCGGCGGATTCGGTGAAATTCGAGTTTCCGGAATTTTGTCCCTCCTGCGGAGAGCGGGTCTACCGTGACCAGGACGAGGCAGTCATTCGCTGCACAAATTCCTCCTGCCCCGCACAGCTTGTGCGTGTTCTGACTCATTTTGCTTCACGGGACGCCATGAATATCGACGGCATGGGTCCGGCTGTGATAGAACTGCTGACACAGGCAGATATGGTGCACGGCATAGCCGACCTTTACTCACTTGACAGCGAAAAGCTCGCGGCACTGCCCGGACTGGGTGAAAAGAGTGCGGAAAAACTGCAAAAATCTCTTGGGAACTCCAAGAAGCTCTGCCTGTCCCGGCTGTTGTACGGTCTGGGCATACATCACATCGGCCAAAAGGCGGCAGCAATTCTCGCAAAGAAGTTCAAAACGCTTGACGAGCTGATGCAGGCCGACTGCGAACGGCTGACAGAAGCGGATGACATCGGCGAGGTTTGTGCGGACAGTATAATTTCATTCTTCAAGAGCGAACACAATCAGGAGACAGTGGCAAGACTGATGGCTGTCGGAGTGAATACAAGCTATATTGACACCCAAACCGGAGAAAAATTTGCCGGAATGACGTTTGTGCTGACCGGAACTCTGCCGACGCTCGGCCGCAAGGAGGCCTCCGAGCTGATTGAGCGCAACGGCGGCAAGGTTTCCGGCTCGGTTTCGAAGAAAACATCAATTGTGTTGGCCGGCGACAACGCGGGAAGCAAGCTTGAAAAGGCGCGCGAGTGCGGAGTAAAGGTTATAGACGAAGCCGAATTTATGAATATGCTGTCCGAGTAACACCCGTCGGCCGGCCGGCGGAATTTGTGAAGTTTTAATAAAAATTGTAAATTTTTGCGGCGGCGGCGTTAATTGCGCCGCCGCTTATTTTTCCAACATAAAGTATTCCCGTTCAATGCGAAACACAACATGTTGCCGCGGAGCTTAGGTTGACATAACTTTTCGAAAAAGAATTGTCGGGCATTTTCGTTATTCTTTACGAAAATGCCGTCCGAACTTAAAAAGTATTGAACTGAGCAGATTTTTGTAGTATTATATTAGACACACAGTAAAAAAATCGAATTTACATAAATCGCCGTTTTGCATATTTTCGGAGACGGTGGTTTATGAGCTTTTTTTGTTTGGGAATGTCATTTTCGGCTTAGGAGATATTATAAATGATCGGGTTTATCGGAGTAGGAAACATGGCGGGCGCCATAGCTTCCGGAATACTGAAAAACAATATTTGCACCGCACGGGAGCTGGGACTGTATGACCCGGTTGCCGAAAAGGCGGCGCGGTTTGCCGGGGCGAGGGTATATACCTCCGAGGCGGAGCTTGTGAAGGGAGAAAGTATTATTTTTCTCGCGGTCAAGCCGAATTGCTTTCCAGATGTACTGTCATCCCTTGAGAAGAATATCGGAAGAGACAATTTTGAGGGAAAGACATTTGTCACTATAGCGGCCGGAATATCTACCGAATATATCAAGCGTTCGCTCGGCAAAAGCGCGCGCGTGGTAAGGGTAATGCCCAACACCCCGATGCTTATGGGCAAGGGTATATGTGCTATTTCGCGAGCCGACGACGTCGACAAAGAGGTGTATGAGAAGATAAAAAAAATATTCTCCTGCCTCGGCGCGGTCAGGGAATATGACGAGCGGCAGATGAACGCGATTATATCCCTGACAAGCTCAAGTCCTGCGTACGCTTTTCTGCTTGCAAAGGCAATGGCGGAGGGCGCGGCAGAGCAGGGCTTTGATGCCGACGATTCGTTTTTGCTTGCGGCCGATGTGCTTGAGGGCGCGGCGGCCATGATAAGGGGCACCGGCATGCAGCCGCAGGCTCTTATTGATATGGTAACAAGCAAGGGCGGCACCACTCGCGCGGCTCTCGATGTATTTGAGGCTCGGGACTTTGCGCAGACCGTCAAGGACGCCATGAAGGCCTGCACCAAGCGTGCCGATGAGCTAGCACAGTGATTTACCGCGGATAAATACAGTGCCTGTCGCTGCCGTCAGCGCCGCCACGGGCAAGAATAAAAGCGGCGGGTTCTTCATATTAGTTAATATAACTGTGTGAAGGATGAGCGTATGGCGTTTGTAAAGCACTATTCAAGGGAGAGCTTCGGTAGGCGATACCGTGCGTATCGGATAAGCTTTTATATATATTTGTGCGTTTTCGCCGCAGCATTTGCGGCGGGTATAATATCGGGCAGGGTGAGCCCGAACGGCGGCTCTCCGTCGGCCTTCGGGGGCGAGATATCCGCCAAGCTCGTTTTTTACTCGGCATGGATACTGCTGTCTAAAAAAGTACTTGTTTATCTCGGTGTTTTTGCTCTGGGTGTGACGGTGTGGGCACCGCCCGCGGGAGCGTTCGGAGCGGCGGTGCTCGGCTTTTTTGCAGGAGGAGATCTGTCTCTCATGATTTCAGGCCAGTCCGGACTGCCGGCTGAGTGCGTATGGTGCGTTTCGGTGCTGCTTGAGGCGGCTGTATATCTGATGTACGCGGCCTTTGCCTGCACGGTGTCTCTGAGACTGTATTCCGACAAGCTTTTTATGGCCGGAGATAATGTCGATGAGGAGGGCAGGTGCTTCGGAGGTCTTCTGTTCAACTCCGTTATGTACCGAAACACGGTAAATCTGCGATTTCTCTTCAGCTATACGGCGGCGCTTTTGATTGCGGTTGCTGCCGCATATATCATATATCTTCCGACAGCGCTTGCGCTGCTCGTTATTCTTTAGAAAGGACGGTTTGAAAGCCGCGGACATTAAAAATGGACGAATATATCGAATCATACTTGGAATCGCGCAGCGAAAAATCCTCGGGCAATACCATTGCGGCATACAGGCGGGACCTGACTGCTTTCCGTGATTTTTTCGCGCGGCGCGGTAAAAACCATCCTTGCGAGATATCGCTTTCCGATGCAAATTACTATGTGAAGGATATGAAGGAGGATCTGACCTGCGCGACGATAAAACGCAGAATGTCGGTATTACGCACCTTTTACGCTTTTCTCGTAGATGGCGGCGTATGCGAATCAAATCCGTTTGCGAAGGTCAAAAGCGAGACCTACGATACCCACGAAATTGCCATTCTGACCAAGCGTGAGGTCGAGGAGCTGCTTTCACAGCCCAGCGTCTTTGATTTCAAGGGGATACGCGACAAAGCCATGCTCGAGATGCTGTATGCGACAGGCATGAGGGTGAGCGAGCTGCTCGCGCTTGATTTGGGAGATGTCAATACAAAGACCGGTATAGTGGTGTGCCGAAGCGCAAAAAGGGAGCGAACCATCGCGCTGTATCCGATAGCCTCGCGGAGTCTGAAAAATTACATTGAGACTGCCCGGTATCTTTTGAACGGCAGTGACACCCAGACGGCGCTTTTCCTCAATGTTGACGGCGGAAGAATGACGCGTCAGGGCTTTTGGAAAATACTGAAGAACTATGCGGAAAGCGCGGGTATTACCCGGAATATCAGTCCCCATACCCTGAGACATTCATTCGCGGCGCATTTGCTTGAAAACGGTGCGGACGCCAAGGATGTTCAGGAGATAATGGGTAATCTCGGCAGTGCGACCATTAAAGAATACATAAAATATCTGAAGGTCAAATCAAAGGATGAGCTTATTAAGCATCATCCGAGGGCAAAGTCCTTTTGATCGGAAGCGGAGATAAAAATTGGGAAAATTATTTAACGCCTTTTACAATTACTCAAAAGAGGGTCCCGGCGTAAAAAAGACGGATGCTGAGAAAAAATTTACCGTCGTGCGTTTTTTCAAGCAGCTCGGGAACAAGTTCTGGCAGATAGTCACGCTCAATCTGATGACGGTTGCCTTGAATTTTCCGGTGTTTTTTGTTTTGCTGGGTCTTACCGGCAACTACGATATACCCTTCAGAGCACCGGCAAGCATGATGTATCAGACAATGTATGCCGCAATGGGCAACAAAAGTCCCGTGTATATGGCTCTCTACGGGGTTTTCGGGAGTGAGATGAACTCCGGATATCCCAGTACAACGACATATGTACTGTATGCTCTCGGCCTGTTGGTACTGCTGACCTTCGGCATATCCTGCACGGCAATAGTATATATGATGCGCAACTACACTACAGCCTCTCACGTCGACATTGTGGGAGACTATTTCAGAATAATCGGCAAGAACTGGCGCCAGGCGCTGCCTATGGGCATTATAGATATAGGCTTGATGTTCCTGCTGATATACGACGTCTATTTCTTCAGGTTCAATATGAATCAGAGCTTTTTTATGCAGGCGTTTTTCTGGGTGGCGCTTATAATAGCGGCAATATATTTTATGATGAGGTACTACATGTACCTGATACTGGTTACCTTTAAGCTTTCGATCCGCAAGATAGTCAAGAATTCATTTATTCTCGCGCTGGTCGGCATTAAGCGCAATATCGCGGCAACTCTTGCGATACTGCTTGTATTTGTGATCAACTACCTTCTGTTCCTCTTCATTACTCCGATAGGCGCCGCACTGCCCTTTATCCTGACCTTCGGGCTTTGCTGTTTTATAGCAACCTACGCCGCTTATCCGGTGGTAAAGACATTTATGATAGACCCGTATTACGAAGAAGAGGATGACTCCGGCCTTGACGAGGAGGAACCGATATTTGTTGACCGCGGCTGATTTTTTTAGTATCGTATGCGAGCGGAAAGAGTGCAAAGAATCGGGTTCTATGCATGATTTTCAACCCTCATGAACAATCGGCAATTAAAAGCGCCGGCATAGGACAAGTACCCGTAGGGATACCTGGCCTGTGCCGGTGCATTTTTTTACGCATGCAAGTTGAATTCGGCTTCTGTTTGTGTTACAATACTGAAATGTACGATGAAAATGCGTATGAATGAATATGTACGTCAGGATTCTTACGATGAATTTTACGGTGATTGAAAAACTGGTAAACGACAGCATTTCTGCGGGAGGAATCCCTTCTGCGGTAATCGCAATAGGAGATTGCGGCGGAACAATATATAAGAGGGCCTTCGGACTTTCCCGCTATTATCCCGACACGGTAAAGCCCAAGGGGGTTCATCCGGACCGCAGTTATGACGGAAGTGTTGCGGCGACCCTTGATACGGTATATGATATGGCGTCGCTGTCAAAGCTTATTTCGACCTCTATGGTGGCTCTCAGACTGGTGGAAATGGGCGAGCTCTGTCTGTCCGACACTGTGAATATGTTTTTTGAAAAGTCATACGACAAGGGCGGCATTTCGGTAAAGCAGCTTATGACGCATCAGAGCGGAATAGCGCCGTATTTCGACCTTTCAAAGGGATATTCCGGCGGGGATATCGGAGCCTATGTTACGGAGAAAATCCTATCCGTGCCGCTTGAATATAAAACCGGCGAACACGTACGGTATAGCTGTATGGGGTTTATTTTGCTGGGAAAAATAATAGAGAGTATAACAGGGAAGAATCTCGACGTGCTTGCCCAAGAGCTTGTTTTTGATCCGCTCGGGATGAAAAGGACCGGCTACTGTCCCAAGACAAATCCCCGCTTTGCTCACTCGGTGACGGCGCCGACGGAGTATGACGAGACGAGCGGCAGGTATATTGACGGCACGGTTCACGACGAGAACGCGCGCTTCCAAGGGGGCGTATCGGCAAATGCAGGCGTTTTTTCATGTGTTGACGATCTCTGCATTTTTTCCGAGATGCTTGCCAATCACGGCGCAACTGCAAACGGGTGCTTTCTCAGCCGCAACACATTTGACGCGGCGATAACCAACATAACCCCATGGGGAGAGGAATACCGCGGTCTGGGCTTTGCGCTCAAGGATGAGGGGATGTACCCGACCGGAGAGCTTTTCAGCCCTCTTTCATACGGGCATACCGGGTTCACCGGAACGTCGCTTTTTGTTGACCGCGCTACAGGCATGTATCTCATAATACTGACCAACAGAGTGCACTTCACGCGCGAATCCGGCGATCTCTACAGACTCAGACGGCGTATCGGAAATGCTGCAATAAGCGAATATACGAGAAGCGGAAGATGAAGAAGGTAAATATTTATACGGACGGCGCCTGCTCGGGCAATCCCGGCCCCGGGGGCTGGGGAGCGGTGCTTGTTTACAACGGAATACAAAAGGAGCTTTCGGGCGGCGAGCGGGAAACCACCAACAACCGCATGGAGCTGACTGCCGTTATCACTGCGCTTGAAGCGCTGAAGGAGCCCTGCGAGGTGGAGCTGACAAGCGATTCCAAGTATGTTGTTGACGCGATAGAAAAGGGCTGGCTTGAAAGCTGGCGCAAAAACGGATGGCGGAAGTCCGACAAGTCGGCTGTGCTCAACAGAGAGCTGTGGGAGCGGCTGGTTCCTCTGCTTGCGCGGCACAATGTAAAGTTCTGCTGGATAAAGGGACACGCCGGACATCCGTACAACGAACGCTGCGACGCTCTCGCCGTGGCGCAGTCAAAGAAAAATTCCCCGGCGGAGCAGTAAAATACCGTTTTGGGACTTGCATATGTCGAAAAATGAGTATAGAATTATTACCGATAGGTTTAGTTAGAAAGGCAAGGCTATGGCAGAGAAATTTATATATGCCGACAATGCGGCCACTACCCGCGTTATCGACGAAGTTAAACAAGAAATGCTTCCGTATTTTACGGAATGCTACGGAAATCCGTCCAGTCTCTACGGAAAGGGAAGAGACGCAAAGCACGCGCTGGACAGCGCGAGAGGGCGTATCGCGAACATTATCGGCTGTGACGCGGGCGAGCTCTACTTCACCTCGGGAGGAACCGAAAGCGATAACTGGGCGATAAAGGGCGTTGCCGCCGCAAACGTCAACAAGGGCAAGCATATTATCACCACCAAGATAGAGCATCCGGCGGTATTGAATTCGCTCAAAGCGCTTGAAAAACAGGGCTATGAGGTAACTTATCTTGACGTTTACGAAAACGGCATTGTGCGCCCCGAGGATTTGCGCGCGGCGCTGCGCGACGACACCGTACTTGTTGCTGTTATGTTTGCCAACAACGAAATCGGCACCATTCAGCCGATAAAGGAGCTTGCAGCCATAGCGCACGAACGGAAAGCGGTGTTCTTTACCGACGCGGTTCAGGCTCTTGCACATGTTGATATAAATGTAGGCGAGCTCGGGGTGGACCTCATGTCAATGTCCGGTCATAAGATACATGCTCCGAGAGGGATAGGCGCTCTTTATATCAGAAAGGGAACAAGGATAGCAAATCTCATCGACGGCGGCGGTCAGGAGAGCCGAAGACGCTCCGGTACCGAGAATGTTCCGGGAGCCATCGGCATGGCGCGCGCGCTTGAATACATGACCTCTCCGGAGGGATTGGCAAAGCGGGAGGAGATACGCGCTCTTCGCGACAAGCTGTGCGATCTGCTTTTGAAGATACCTAACTCGAGATTAAACGGCGACAGATACAATAGATTGCCCGGCAACCTTAATGTTTCCTTTGAATTTATTGAGGGAGAATCGCTGATTCTGTGGCTCGACAGCTTCGGTATATGCGCTTCTACCGGTTCGGCCTGCTCGACGGCTTCGCTTGATCCGTCCCACGTTCTGCTGGCTATCGGACTGCCGCACGAAAAGGCTCACGGCTCACTCAGACTCACCCTCGATATCGATAACACCGACGAGGATGTAGAGTATATCGCAGACTGCACGGCAAAGGTTGTAGACAAGCTCAGACAGATGAGTCCTCTCTATGAGGATTATCTCAAGAATAATAAATAAGGCCTGACGGAAGGAGAGAAAGATAAATGGAATATACCGAAAAGGTTATGGATCACTTCATGAATCCGAGAAATGTCGGTGAAATTCCCGACGCAGACGGAATCGGAGAGGTCGGCAACGCAAAGTGCGGCGACATCATGAAGATGTATCTCAAGATAGAAAACGATGTAATCGTCGATTGCAAGTTCAAGACCTTCGGCTGCGCGTCTGCCATAGCCACCAGTTCGATGGCGACAGAGCTGATTAAGGGCAAGAAGGTTTCGGAAGCAGTTGAGCTTTCGAACAAGGCTGTTGTTGAGGCTCTCGACGGACTTCCTCCGCAGAAGATTCACTGTTCGGTGCTTGCTGAGGAGGCTATAAAGGCGGCTCTTGCGGATTATTATAAGAAGCAGGGCAGAGAAATAGATTTCGAGACCGGCTGCGACGGCTGCTGCGACCATTGCGGAAAAGCGTAAAGGCTATGAAAAAGACGGTTCTCGTCGGACTATCGGGCGGCGTTGACAGCGCCGCCTGCTGTCGTATATTGATGGATGAGGGATACGATGTAACGGCTTGTTTTCTGCGGTTTTTTGACCAATCGGCCCCGGACAGGGCGGAAATTGTTGCAAAACGGCTGGGTGTGCCGCTTCACATATATGATTGCAGAGCGGATTTTGAGCGAAATGTCATAGATTATTTTGTCAGGGAATATACTGAGGGCAGAACGCCGAATCCGTGTGCGAGATGCAACAGGACCATGAAATTCGCATCTCTCATATCTTTCGCGGACCGGCTCGGTATAGATAAGGTCGCCACCGGACATTATGCCGGAGTGTCGTTTGACCGACAGAGCGGAAGATATTATGTTTCGCGCGGCAAGGATGCCTCCAAGGACCAGTCGTATTTTCTCTGGCAGTTAACACAAAAGCAGCTCTCGCGCATACTTACTCCGCTTGCCGGAACGGTCAAGAAGGAGGTAAAGCAGTTTTGCTCGGACATTGTGCCTGTCGATACAAGGGAGAGCAACGAGATATGCTTTGTGCCGGATAACGACTATGTATCTTTTATACAAAAGCGAATCGGCGATAATGATAATCCCATATTGCGGGAAGGAAACTTCGTCGATATAAACGGAAGGGTTCTGGGACGTCACAAAGGTATATTCAGATATACCGTGGGACAGCGCAGGGGGCTTGATATCTCCCTGGGGCGGCGTGCATATGTGCTGTCAGTGGACGCCGCAAGCGGAAATATTGTACTCGGATATGATGACGACTGTATTGCCGACGCCGTTACTGTCGGAAATCTGAATTTTTCCGGAATCGCTGAGTTTGAAGGCGAGCTGGAGTGCTGTGTCAAGCTAAGGTACCGTCAGCCGCCCGCACACGCCCGGGTGACGGTGTCTGACGGCACGGCAAGCGTGCGGCTTTTATCACCCTCGCGGCTTTCGGCCCGCGGTCAGTCTGCGGTATTTTACTCCGACGACAGACTGCTTTTCGGCGGAGTTATAAAATGACGTCATATTGAACAAAGATAAATCAAAAATCAGAATCATTATAGATGCTTTTGCATATAGTTAAAACTGCAAAAAATCAAGGGTCGAAATTGTCGAATATTGCCAAAATGCGCTTGGTTATATCGCTAATTCGACCTGTTTTTTTGCCGTAATTTGACAGAAAAATAGTAATGATGAAAATTAAGCTGTTGATAATAATCGCAAAATAAAATATATAACTCTGACAATTCAAAATCAAATACGGTGCCAAATACTGTTGATATTTCAGGGTTATTAAAAAACTCATTTTTAGAGTTATAACTTTTATCTGACTTTTTGTGCAGTTTTACAAAATTTATAATTGTTCTGCTTTTGCATCGAGATTTACGAAACGCACGGATGCGTATATTGTGAAAAGCCTTGGTATTTCGCAGTTTTTCATGTTGCCTACATATATATATTTCTTGACAAAGGCTTTTTGGCTGTGCTAAAATCTACGGTGATAATTACATCAAATTATCGTGGCAGTTTAGTGCGTGCGCCGCGCAGGCCGCCGCGGTGATTTCTGTGTATAAGCATATTATTCTTTATCGATTATCGCAAATCATTCTATAGGGAGGAACCCAGCTCGATGAAAAGAATTCTCACAAAGGCTCTTGCGGTTACGCTTGTTTTAACGCTCGTTATGTCCGCTTGCGCCGTAATCGTTTCGGCTGATGCCAATATTGACGCGGCTATCGAGAAGCTGAACGAAGAAAAGACCAACCTTGAGCAGATCAAGGAGCTTATGAATTCCGTGACCTACGATACATATGTTACTTTGTACGGAGGTTATGAGAAAGGAACCAGCATCGCCGAAATCAACGGCGTCGATTACCTTCCCGAGGCAACCACTGCTGAGGTGGTGGCGGAAAACATCGAAGGCATTGACTGCTTAACCATTTCCGACAGCGGAAGAGTATCGTGGAAGTTCAATATTGACGATGAGGGACTCTACAACTGCAAGATAGAGTATTATCCCGTCAAGGGCAGAGGAAGCACTATTGAGAGAGCTATCCTTTTGGACGGAACTTATCCTTTTAAGGAAGCCCGTTATGTATTTATGAACGGCGTATGGCGCAACCAGTACGAGGAGATATCCAACGCGGCTCCGCGCGGCTTCGAGCTAGACGCCAACGGCAACGAGGTTCGCCCGAGCAACATCGAAACGCCCGAATGGTGCGAGACATTTGCGAAGGATTCCACCGGATACTTTGCAGAGCCCTTTGACTTTTACCTCACTGCAGGTGAGCATATAGTGACCTTTGAGGCTGTTCAGGAGCCTGTAGCGATAAAATCGATAAAGTTTTATGCCGCTGAAGATACAAAGACATACGAGGAAGTTTACGCCGAGTATGAAGCGGCAGGATATAAAGATGTTTCGGCAGATCAGTCGGTAAAGGTTGACGCTGAGTTCCCCGATTCCACATCGACAGACCTTATATATCCGATTTACGACAGAACAAGCCCTATTTCCGATCCTCAGGACGCATCGCTCATCTGTCTTAATACAATCGGCGGTTCCAAGTGGACGGATGCAGGTCAGACCATTTCCTGGAAATTCAAGGTTAATGAGTCGGGTCTCTATACGATAGGAATGAGATTCAAGCAGGATGTCAATTCCGGTCTGTTTTCGTCGAGAGCGCTCAGAATAAACGGTGAGTATCCTTTTGAGGAGGCCAAGAGTCTTTCCTTTAAGTATGATTCCTCTTGGCAGTCCTGCTTGCTGGGCGACGGCGAGGACACGGTTTACCGTTTCTACTTTGAAGCCGGCGAGGAATACACGCTTACCATGGAAGCCGTTCTCGGAGGAATGGCAAGCATTCTCCGCGAAGTCGAGCTTTCCATGACCACCATCAATAATTATTATCTGAAGATTCTTATGCTGACGGGTCCCAATCCCGACATTTACCGCGATTACGAATTTAAGAAGAACCTTCCTGAGGTTCTCGAAGGTATGCTTGAAGAATCCAAGAGACTTTATGAGGTTTCCGACAGACTTGAAGAAACGGTCGGTCTTAAGGGCGAGGATTCGGTCATACTCGATAACACCGCATGGCTGCTTGAAACAATGGGCAGCGATGAGGACAAGATAGCGGGCAACTTCTCGGATATGAAGGATAAGGTCGCGAGCCTTGGAACATGGATCATGAACACCAAGAGCCAGCCACTCGAGATAGACTACATGACCATCCAATCTGCACAAGCAGAGATCCCGAGAGCCGATGCAAACTTCGGCGAGTCATTGGCCTTCGAGTTCGAGTCATTTATAATGAGCTTCTTCAGCGACTACAGCTCTTTGGGCACCAAGGTTAACGAAGCCGGAGAAGTGGAGACAACAAATCCCATTGAGGTTTGGACTGCAACCTCTCGAGACCAGTCGCAGATAATCCGTTCGATGATCGATGATACATTTACTCCCAAGACAGGAATAAATGTTGACTTAAAGCTGGTTGCGGTAGGTACGCTGCTTCCCGCTACACTTTCCGGCACCGGACCCGATGTGTCGCTGTCTAACGCTTCGGCGGACGTCATCAACTACGCTATCCGTTCAGCAGTGCTTCCTATCTCCGACCTTGAAGGCTTCGATGAGGTTACAAAGCGCTTCGACGCTTCGGCTATGGGACCGCTGACACTCTACAATGTTGCTTATGCTCTTCCCGAGACCGAGACTTTCTCAATGCTGTTCTACCGCAAGGACGTATTTGCAGAGCTTGATATGGAGGTTCCGGAGACATGGGACGATGTTTACGACATTCTTCCCGTGCTTCAGAGCAACAACCTCCAGTTCGGATTCCCGAACTCCATGGCAGGCGAGCTTATCTTCCTCTATCAGAGGGGAGAAGGGCTTTATAAGCCTGGAATCGGAGAGGTTTCTGAGGACGGTATCGATTATACCTACGGTATGGAAATAAACCTCGACTCCAACGTTGCTCTTGATTGCTTCAAGGAAATGTGCGAGTTGTTTACAATGTATAACTTCCCGTATGCATACGATTTTGCAAACCGTTTCAGAAGCGGTGAAATGCCCATAGCAGTTGCCGATTATACCATGTATAACCAGCTGCAGGTATTCGCTCCCGAAATCAGAGGTCTTTGGGAATTCACACTTCTTCCCGGAACCAAGGATGAGGACGGAAACATAAATCACGACTCGGCAGGTACCGTAACAGGCGTTATGATGATGAACGGCTGCGAGAATAAAGATGAGGCGTGGGAATTTATGAAGTGGTGGACCGACACAGATGCTCAGAGCACCTTCGGTAAGGAAAAGAAGGCATTGCTCGGTGCGTCCGGTCAGTACGCTACGGCAAATCTTGAAGCGCTTAATTCTCAGCCCTGGACGGCAAGCGACCGCGACAACCTCGAGCTTCAGTTCCAGCATCTGACATATACCCCCGAAATGCCCGGCGGTTATATCGTAACAAGATACATCAGCTTCGCATTCCTTGCAGTTTACAACGAACTTGAGGATCCGGTCTCGACAATGCTCGGCTACATAGACGACATCAATTCAGAGCTTTCGAGGAAGCGTCAGGAGTTTGACCTTCCGATATTGGAAGATTACGCCGACAGAGACGATAAGGATAAGGAAACTGCAACAACTGCCGATAAGGCAGACACTTCAGATAAAACTGAGGCTTCCTCGGAAACGACAAGTTCCGAGGACACCTCGGCAACAACCGCAGCTGCTACTCCGGATAATACGAAGAACTAACAGCGGACTTGTGACAGATACTATTGATTAAGGAGAGAAAATACATGTCTAAGACGACCGCCGTAAAGGCGAGTAAAAAACCTGTTAATCGTTCGGATATGAGCAAGTTCCGCTGGACGCTGAAGGAAATGAAGGACAACAAGATAGCTTATCTGCTTCTTGCTCCGTTCTTTATCATCTTCTTTATATTCACGGTATTGCCGGTTATCCTTTCGGTGTTTTTCAGCTTTACGCTGTTCAACCTGCTTGAGGCTCCAAAGTTTGTCTTTCTTGACAACTACATAAGGCTTCTGCTGGATGACGATATATTCCTTCTTGCTATCAAGAACACCTTCGTTTTTGCGGCAATTACAGGACCTGTATCGTTCATGATGTCAATGATTTTGGCATGGTTCATCAATGAGCTTTCACCCAAGGTCAGAGCGGTAATGACGCTTATCTTCTACGCTCCCAGTATCGCGGGTAACGCTTACCTGATTTGGCAGTATATGTTTACCGCCGACCAGCACGGTATTATCAACGGTCTTCTCATGGAAATGGGTGTCATTACGACGCCTATTGCATTCCTGACAGACCCGTCGTATATAATGCCTATCGTTATTATAGTCGCGTTGTGGACTTCACTCGGAACCTCGTTCCTTCAGTTTATAGCCGGCTACCAGGTCGTTGACCGAAGCATGTACGAGGCGGCGGCGGTCGACGGTGTCAAGAACCGTTGGCAGGAGCTGTGGTTTGTTACGCTTCCCGCAATCAAGCCGCAGATGATGCTCGGTGCTATTCTGTCTATAACACAGTCCTTCGGCTTCGGTGCCGTAATTACCGGTATGGTAGGCTTCCCCAGCCCGGACTACTGCGCTCACACCATCATGCATCACCTCGAAGACTACGGTAACACCAGGTTTGAAATGGGTTATGCTTCGGCAATAGCGGTTTTGCTGTTTGCACTGATGATCGGAGCTAACTTGCTAGTCAACAAACTTTTGAGGAAGGTAGGTCAGTAAGGCATGTCAAAGCTCAGAATCAAAAAGTCAAACCACTCACTGAACCGTTCCTTCGGAGGAGACCTCGGTATCAACATAGTGCTTCTTATCTTCGGAGCGTTTATGTTTCTTCCCATGGTCTATGTTGTCGTTCAGTCGCTTAAACCGCTCGATGAGCTGTGGGTATATCCCCCCAGATTCTATGTTGTTAACCCGACTTTCAAAAACTTCGGAGACCTCTTCAGACTGATGGGCTCCTCTTGGGTTCCTTTCTCAAGATATATTTTCAACACTGTATTTGTATCGGTGGTCGGTACATTCGGAAACGTTATGCTTTCGTCCTTTGCGGCATATGCTCTTTCTAAGTTGAAATTCCCCGGACGAGTATTTCTTTTCAAAGTCGTTGAGTATTCTCTTATGTTCAACGCTACCGTTACCACTATCACAAACTTCCTGACAATGAGTGCCTTCCACTGGGTAGATACCTATCTTGCCCTCATCGTACCGGCATTTGCAACATCCCTCGGACTTTACCTGATGAAGCAGTTTATGGATTCATCGGTTCCCGATTCGGTGCTTGAAAGTGCGCGTCTTGACGGTGCGGGTGAGTGGCGAATCCTCTGGAAGATAGTCATGCCGATGGTTAAACCGGCTTGGCTTACACTTATCATGTTCTGCTTCAAGGATTTGTGGAACATGGGTTCGTCGCTTTACATACACAGCGAGCAGCTCAAGACATTTAACTACGCTATTCAACAGATCGTATCCGAAGGCATCTCCCGTGCGGGCGCTGCGGCTGCTTCCACGGTCGTAATGATGATGGTGCCCATTTTGGTATTCGTGGTTTCGCAGAGCAATGTCATTGAAACTATGTCTACTTCAGGTATGAAGGATTAAGGAGGGCTGATAGAATGAAAAGATTATTAAAAATTGCATTTGCAGCTCTGTTTATTTCGATATTCCTTGTATGTCAGACCTCTGCGGCCGTTCCGTATTCTACCTATATATATACTATCGACGGCGAAGCAATAGCTTCTCCCCACGCATATGTTCCCGACAGAACGGTTACGAGCGCAGATATGAAGCTTCTTGTAGCACTCAACGATCCGTCGGATATTGAGGTGGATGAGGACGAGAATGTCTATATTGCCGATTCCAGCAATAACAGAATTATTCTTTGCGACTCAAACTACAAAGTTACAAATGTTATCGACAGCTTTACAAACGACCAGGGCGTCGCAGATTCGCTTGCCACCCCCAGCGGTGTGTTTGTAAAGGATGATGAAATATTCGTAGCAGATACGGATAACAACCGAATAGTTGTATTCGATAAAAAGACCTGCGCTTTCAAGAGGAGAATCGAAGAGCCGACAGGCGATGTATTCCCCGAAAACCACATTTATAAACCGATTGCATTGGCAGTCGATAATGCCGGAAGAATTTATGTAATTTCCTCTACTACTCACTACGGCGTTATCCAGCTTAACGGAGACGGTTCGTTTATAGGCTTCCTCGGAGCTCAGAAGACTAACCCGACTGCCTGGGAAATCTTCTGGAGAGCATTCCAGACCGACGCTCAGCGCGCTCAGAGCAAAAAGCTGGTTCCCACTGAGTATAACAATATTACAATCGACGAGTCCGGCTTCGTGTATGTTACCACAAACTCGATAGACCCCGAAAAGCAACAGTCGGCAATAGAAGGCAAGGATAAGTCCGGCGACTATGCGCCTGTTAAAAAGCTTAATCCTTCCGGTTACGACGTTATGCAGCGTACCGGCTTCTATCCTCCGTCGGGAGAAATAGATGTTCAGTCGATGAACGTTAACCCGGACGCGGTAACCGGTGCTTCCTCGATAGTTGACGTAGCTCTCGGTCCGAACGGTATGTGGTCGATAATCGACGCTAACCGTCAGAAGATTTATACCTATGACGAGCAAGGCAACCTGCTGTTCATATTCGGCGACAAGGGTATGCAGCTCGGTAATCTTCAGAATGTCAACGCAATTACTTATAAGGGCACGAATATACTTGTGCTTGATAAGACGACAGATTCCATTACCGTTTACAAGAGAACAGAATACGGCGATTGTATTGCCCAGGCTCTTCAGAATACGAGAGACCGCAACTATGACGATGCGGCAAGGTTCTGGACCGATATTCTCCAGAGAAACGCGAACTTTGACCAGTCATATATCGGTATAGCAGACAGCCTCAAGCGCGACGGCGACTATGAACAGGCTGAGCTTTACTACTCGTATGCTACCGATACCGAGGGCTACTCCGAAGCTTTCAAGGCAATAAGAAAGCAGTGGATCGAAAAGTATATCGTAGTAATTCCGATAGTACTCATCGTATTCTTTGTTCTTGTTTCTAAGTTCAACAAGTATACGCGCAAAGTCAACAAGGCCGGTCAGGTTACAAAGGACAAGAGAACCTTCAAGGAAGCGTTGATTTACGGTTTCCACATTATTTACCATCCGTTTGACGGCTTCTGGGATATGAAGCACGAGAAACGAGGCAACCTGAAGGGTTCGCTGTTCTGCGTTTTTCTGACGATTTTAGCATTCATTTATCAGACGTTCGGAACTGCGTACATATTTAACGCAGACCCGTCGAAATCCACCATATTCGGTCAAGTGCTTTCGGTACTGACTCCTTTCCTTCTGTTCTGCGTGGCGAACTGGTGTCTTACGACTCTGTTTGACGGCGAAGGCAGCTTTAAGGATATCGTTATGGCTACCGGATATGCGCTTCTGCCTATACCGATTCTCGTAATACCCGCAACACTTATTTCCAATGTGCTTTCACTTGACGAACAAGCTATTATTTCGCTCCTTGTATCGTTTGCATATATTTGGACGGGCTTGCTTCTGTTCTTCGGAATGATGGTTATCCACGATTATACCATCGGCAAGAATGTACTGACGACACTCGGAACAATAGTCGGAATGGCGTTCATTATGTTCATAGGCGTTTTGTTCTCCGGACTTCTTACAAAGGTGTTCTCGTTTGTCTACAACATCTTCGTAGAGCTGTCCTACCGAGCGTAAAAATAAGATTAGGAGAAAAGTAATGAGAAAAATTAAATTCATGTCACTCTTGCTTGCTTTTGTAATGCTATTCAGTATTACATGCTCTTCTGTTCTGACTTCTTACGCAGATGAGGTAACGGCAGCAGATTCAACAACGGCGGCAGGCGATACAACGTCTGCGGCCACCGGTGACAGCACAGTCACCACAACGGAAGGCGCTGAAAGCGGCGAAGAGGGCGAAGAAGGCGAAGCTGCCATCGACTACACCGCTGAGGCTTATGCCACTCCCGAAGCCAAGCTTGAGACAATGGTGCTCAAGTATTCAAACTACGGATATGAACTGTACTACCATGAGTTTACAGGCGAAGTCGCGGTAAAGAATACGACTACGGGACAGATCCTTTTCACAAACCCCTACGACATCGGAAGCACGGCATCTTCCGCAAGCGTCAAGGCGGACCTCCTTTCTCAGATTATCCTCAAGTACAAGGATAACGACAAGGAGTATGAGTTCAACAGCTTTACACACGCTGCTCAGAGCTCGCAGATCCAGCTCAAGGCTATCAAAGGCGGTATCCGCGTAGAATACGCTATAGGTAAGACCGCCAAGAGAAAGCTGGTTCCGAGATGTATCTCTCAGATGAGATTTGAGGAACACATTCTCTCAAAAATTTCAAGCGATTTTGAAAGAAACAAAATAACGGCATTCTATACGCTTATCGATATCAACAATGAAACACTCACCAAGAAGGAAAAGGATGAAATACTCAAGCAGTATCCGATAGCAGAGGAAATGCCGGTTTACGTACTTGTATCGGATATATCCGACAAGGAACTTGATACTCTTGAAGGCTACGTCAAGAAATTTACCGATTACACGATGGAAGACATGATTGCCGACCACGAGGAAACGGGATATGTTCTTGAGGACACTTCACCTCCCTTGTTTAAGATGGCTCTCGAATACTACATCGAGGAGGACGGCATAAAGGTCAGACTTCCTGCAAACGGTATTCAGTTTGACTCATCCATCTACAAGCTTACCAGCGTTTCGATTCTTCCTTACTTCGGTGCAGGAAACTACGACGAAACCGGATATACATTTATCCCCGACGGCTCCGGCACATTGGTGCGTTTTGAGGATGTCGGACAGAATTCGGTAACAATCACCGGTAAGATGTACGGCAACGACTTCGGATTCCACGAAGTGACCGGCGGAAACATGGAAACATGGCGTATTCCCGTATACGGCGTAATCCGTGATACCGCGGTTACACATTCCAAGAATGTTTCAACCGTAATTGTTGATGAAGCAGGAAATCCGATTCTCGACAGTCAGGGTAATCAGCAGTATGATTGGACGACCGAAAAGGAAGTTACCAAATCTACTGAGGGCTATGTAGCAATAATAGAAGAGGGTGCGTCGCTTTCGCAGCTGACAAGCGAGCACGGCGGTACACTTCACAAATATCAGTCTGTATTTATGACGGTGTTCCCGCGCCAGCGCGACAGTTATCCGCTCGACGGTATTACTGTTTCGGGTGCCAGCGCAACCTATGAGGTTGAGGCGCAGAGAAAATATACCGGCAACTACACTCTTAAGATAGTAATGCTCAAGGATGAAGACGCTGACTATGTCGGTATGGCAAAGGCCTACAGAAATTACCTTGAGAAAGAGGGTATCATCAACAAGACTGTCGACGACAGCGAGGACATCCCGCTGTATCTCGAGACCTTCGGCGATATCGAAACTACCCAGCGTATAATCGGTATGCCGGTCACTGTCAAGACAACCCTTACTACCTTTGAACAGGCCAAGACAATGCTTTCCGAGCTTATGGATGAGGGAATTACCAACATCAATTTGCGCTACCTCGGATGGTGCAACGGCGGTATGGTTTACACTCCTCCGACCCAAGTAGATGTCGAAAGCAAGCTCGGCGGAGACAAAGGTTTCCAGGATCTTGTTGATTTCACTAAGGAAAACAATATCGGTTTCTTCCCCGACTTTGACTTTACATACGTTCAGTCTGACGGGTGGTTCGACGGTTTCAACTATAAGGATGACGCCGCTCAGACAGTTGAAGGCAAGGCAGCTCTCAGAAAGACTTACGATCCGATAGCTCAAACCTTTAACAACCGCGGACCCATGATAATCTCGGCAAATGTTCTCAGCTCGTTCTTTGAAAAGATGAACAAGGATTATTCCGAGTTCGAAAATACCGGTATTTCACTCGGTTCCATCGGCGATTCGCTGAATACCGACCACAACGAGGACATGCCCATCAACCGTGAGGATTCCAGAAAGCTTGTTACCGATATGCTCGGCGAAGTAAACGATGCAGGCTATGAAATCCTTACCACCGGCGGCAACTCGTATGTATATCAATACGCTTCTCATATTCTTGATGTACCGCTTGAATCGAGCTCACGTCTTGCTGCAAGCGAGGATGTACCTTTCGTAGGTATCGTGCTTCACGGCTACATCAACTTTGCTGGTGAGGCGCTCAACCTTGCAGGCGACTATAAGACCACGCTTCTCAAAACTATTGAGAACGGCGCCGATCCGTACTTCGTTCTTTCTTACGACAACACAAGTGAGCTTAAGAACACCGAGTTCTCGGATTACTTCTCAGTCGCATACAGCATTTGGTACGATGATCTTATCTCGATTTACAAAGAGATAAACAGCGATCTCAAGCAGGTCAAGAATGCTCTCATAGACGCTCACGAGTTCGTCGATTACCGCGTTGTCAAGGTCACCTATGACAATGGTATATGCTTCCTTCTTAACTATAACAATCAAGAAGTTACAGTCGGAAACGACACAAAGATCGCTCCTATGGGCTATCTTGTCGGCACAGCCGAGGAATTTGCAGATATCAAGGCTCCTGAGCCTGAGGATGAAAACGCAGACGTTGACGCCGCAGCTGATGACGGCGCTCCTGCGGATTCATCCGCATCATAATTATGAAAGGAAAGGGTGAATCTAATGAACGGTGAAGCAAAAGTAAAGGCACCGAAAGTCGCAGCAGTGGCTCCCAAGAAAAAGACCAAGCCAAAGTCACTCGACAAGAGAAAAGCTCGTATGGGTTGGCTGTTCGTCCTGCCTTTCGTAATTATTTTCCTGACTATCTATGTACCGATAGTGTGCAATTCCATTAACTACAGCTTCCATGAGATAGTAATACTTAAGGGCGGCGGATACGACCTTGACTGGGTTGGCTTTGATAACTATTCAAACGCACTGTTTGTCGACCCGAGCTATGTTGAAACGCTTGTAACGGGAATACAGAATCTTTTGTTTAACATCCCGGCAATCGTCATCTTCTCGCTCTTTATGGCTATTCTTCTTAATCAGAAGATGGCCGGCAGAACATTGTTCAGAGCAATATTCTTCATACCGGTTATTCTTTCTACCGGTATTGTTGAGAAAATCGATATGAACAACTCCTTCGCAAGCTACTACGGCAGCGGAGAGTCGATAGATACGGGAGGCGAGTCCTCGAGCAAAGCTTCCGAAATTATATCGTCAGTCGATATCCAGCTCCTGTTCAGGAATATGAAGGTCGGACAGAGCCTTGTTGATTATGTCGTCGATATAGTCAATAACATATACAACATTGTAAACAAGTCCGGTGTTCAGATGCTTATCTTCCTCGCAGGCCTACAGTCCATATCACCGGCTATTTACGAGTCCTGTACCGTAGAGGGTGCGACGGCTTGGGAAACCTTCTGGAAGATTACATTCCCGATGATCAGCCCGATGATATTGGTAAATTCGATTTATACCATTATCGACTCGTTCACATCAAGCTCTAATCAGGTTATGACTTACATCAACGAGGTTTACACGCAAAGCGGAGGAAATGTTCTTTCGTCTGCGATGTCCTGGATGTACTTCTTACTTGTAATTCTCATAATAGCAGCCGTAGCCGGAATTATTTCCGCCTTCGTCTTCTATCAGCGCAGAGACTAAGAAAGGAGGTATACGAAATGAATTCTACAAAAACCGGCAAGGTCGGCAGAAAGCAAGAAAGAAAAGCTATGAAGGTCGATTTCGACGGCAAGCTTACACAAGCCCAGAGAATGAAGCTCAAGTATTTTTCGGGATTCTTTCTCAAGAAAGTAGTACTTGTTATATTCCGCCTTGTCCTTCTTATCGGTATTTCGTACATCGTCCTTTTCCCGTTTATCTCGAAGATTGCAGGCTCGTTCATGAGCCCTGAGGACTTTGTAGATGTTACGGTCAAGCTGATTCCGAAGTATCCCACACTGA
Source organism: Bacillota bacterium (assembly GCA_029006345.1). Taxonomy (GTDB): domain Bacteria; phylum Bacillota; class Clostridia; order Oscillospirales; family SIG627; genus SUG1173. Next base: position 18,607 of record JAQXGK010000073.1, on the reverse strand, counting down.
CAACCTATAAGGCAATCATTGTTGAGAACAATTACTTAAAGGCATTCTTAAATACCTTTACCCTGTCTTTGCTTTGCGCGGTCGTTCAAACGGCGATATGCACATTGGTAGCATACGGCTTTGCAAAGTTCAAATTCAAGGGCAACAAGATATTGTTCTTTGCGGTAATATTTACAATGGTTGTTCCTCATCAGACTCTCATGCTTTCTATGTTCATGAAGTTCCGCTACTTTGATGTATTCGGTATAATCGGACTTCTGAATAAAATGGGCATAGTAAGCCAGTCAAGCATCAACCTTATTAACACCTACGTCCCGCTTGGAATTCTCTCTTTTGGCGGAATTGCATTTAAGAACGGTTTGTATATATTCATGCTCAGACAGTTCTTCAAGGGTGTTCCGGATGAGCTTGAGGAAGCGGCATATGTCGATGGTTCAGGTACCTTCCGCACCTTCGTCAAGATTATTATTCCGCTTTCAGTACCCATGATGATCACGGTGTTCCTGTTCTCGTTCTCGTGGCAGTGGACAGACTCTTTCTATACAAACATGTTCTTTACCACAGACGGAACCTACTTGCTGCCGAACATTGTCAGCGTGCCCAAGAGCCTTTCTTCGAGCTCGTTTGTCGCACAGGACCTTTACAATTCGGCTATCAAGAACACATCAGTACTGTTGATTATCGCGCCGCTTATTATCCTGTACTGCTTCTGCCAGAAGTATCTTGTTCAGGGTATCGAGCGTTCCGGTATCGTTGGCTAATAATGAAAAATCCGCCGAATTTCGGCGGATTTTCTATTTCCGGAGGAAGCTTTATGTGCGATTTTGCAGGCACACCGCGAATTGAAACGACGCGGCTTATTCTTGACAAACTGAATACGAACGACGCGGAAGTCATTTATAATTGCCTGATGCGGGACAGCGAGGTTAACAGGTTTATGATGCAGTACCGTGCGGACACGTTGCAGCAGGCAATAGAGTATATCGAAAGCATCACGGATATGTGCGACCAGCCGGAGTATACCTATTGGGCGGTAAGGCGGGACGGACGCTTTATCGGCACTGTTTCGCTGTATGCTTCTCTTACCCACAGACGCGGAAGCGTTGCTTATCAGTTGATTTCAGGCGAATGGGGCAAAGGATACGCAACCGAGGCTTTAAGAGCAGCGGTCAGATATGCCTTTTGCAGGCTGGGACTTCACCGTCTTGAGGCTGAGCTGTTCAGCGAAAATGTAAGGAGCGCCCGGGTTCTGAAAAAATGCGGTTTTCATTCGGAGAGCACAGCAAAGGATAAGGTTTATAAGGACGGTACCTATCACGATGTTCTGACATATGTATGCTTTTCGGAAAGGGATGATTATGTTTGAAAATACAAAGAGAAATGATTTGCGGAATACCTGCGCTTATATGTAGACATGAGTCTGATAAAGCATATGTTTATATACACGGCAAATCGGGATACAAGGAATATGCTCTGGACTTTGCGCAAACTGCAGAGAAAAGGGGTTATCAGACGCTTTCCTTTGACCTGCCGGCTCACGGAGAAAGAAAAGACCGGCCGGAACGATGCGACATATGGAGCGCAATGGGCGATTTGAACAAGATTGCCGATTTTGCATTTGATAAATGGCGTGAGCTGTCGCTGTTTGCATGCAGTATAGGCGCATATTTTGCGCTTAATACATATTCCGGACTCGATTTTCGCAAATGCTTGTTCCAGTCGCCTATCGTTGATATGAATTATCTGGTCAATCAGATGTTTAAGTGGTTTGGCATTACTCCCGAAAGACTAAAGGCAGAGGGTGAGATTGAAACGCCCGTCGAGTTGTTATCGTGGAAATACTATTGTTATTCACTTGATCATCCTGTAGAAAGGTGGGAATTTCCGACCGCTATACTGTACGCGGGAATGGATAATTTGCAATCCGAACAGGCAGTGCGCGGATTCTGTGAAAAGTTTTCCTGTTCGCTTACCGTTGCGCCGGATAGTCTTCACCCGTTTATGGAAAGCACCGATAAGCCGGTGGTTCAGGCTTGGTTAGATGAGAATATATAAAAAACCGGTTGAGATGATTCTCAACCGGTTTTTTAGTTTGCTATACGTTATTTCAATTAAGCTTTGCGTATGTTTTCTCGGTGAAGCGGTCGTTAAAGATAATAAACCGCTCATGAGTTCCGCGGCCGATCTCGCCCTTTTCGTCGGAACAGGTCACGCGGAAGGTGAGCTTTCTGCCGTCAACGGCGATGAGCTCGCTCTCGCAGGTAACTGTCATTCCAACCGGTGTGGCAGCAGTGTGTTCCACCGAAAGCATTGTTCCGACGGTGCCTTGGCCTTGTTCGAGATATGAAGCCACGCTTTGGTAGCAGGTCTGCTCCATAAGAGCGATCATCGCAGGCGTGGCAAAAACTCTGAGCTCGCCGCTACCATAGGCTTTTGCTGTTTTATCTTCCGTAACGGCTGTCTTTGACAAGCCTTTTATTCCGGGTTCTAACATCTTTATACATCCTTTCAATCGTAATCGACTACATCAATCCAACGCTGTAAAAACTCTCTTTCGTGCGCATTTCCCTTAACGGACTGCGAAGCGGCAACAATGGGAAGCCAGTTCTGGACGTATTTCAGGCTGATATTGTGTTTTGCGCAGAATATTTCAAGATATCTGTCGGCGTAGCCGGCATTTGCCAGACGGAAGAGAAGATAGGTGCGGGCGGCATCGGCAGAGGCATTGCCTTGCGTAGCGTGCGACCAATCGAGTATATATGCCCGGTCGTCGGGTGTGATTATGATGTTTGACGGGTTGAAATCACCGTGGCACACCTTGTTGCGTCTCGGCATGGCTGCGAGCCGGGTGTTGAGGTCGTACTTTGCTGTTGCGTCGAGATCTGTCATTTCAATTTTAGAGGTCATCTTATCTCTCAGTTTATTCAGATAACGGCACTTCTTGGAAAGAATCTCACACTGGATAGAGACAAAGCGTTCGAGGTATTCTTCTGTTTTATCCGGATTTTGCTCCATCAGTGAAGCGAGAGTAACGCCCTCTATATAATCGAGCGTAATGGCCCATTTTCCGTCAATTTTGCTGACCTCACGGATTTTCGGTATATTCAGACCGGTTTCTTCGATTCGTGCCTGATTGAGAGCTTCGTTCAGAACATTCGCCTTGGAATAGCACTCATCAAAGACCTTTATGACGCTGTCGCCGTCCTTATATATTGTTTTGTGAGCTCTTTGCGCCAAAACCTTTTCAAACATATGCGAAGTCCCTTTCTTTATTTTATTCGGCTGACTTGCGGGCGTCCCTGCCGTAGTATGCGTTGAGATACATTTCTTTGATTTCGCTCATGAGCGGATAGCGCGGATTTGCGCCGGTACACTGATCGTCGAAAGCCTGCTCGGTCATTTCGTCGAGGCGGTCGAGAAAGTCCTTTTCATCAACGCCGTAGTCGCGTATGGCGGACTTGATGCCGACTTTTGCCTTGAGGTTGTTTACAGCCTTTATGAGATTTTCGACAGATTCGGCGTCGCTCTTACCCTTGAATCCGAGATACTCGGCGGTGGCGGCGTAGCGGGCAAGTGTGTGCGGATGATCGTATTGCGGGAAGGTGCCCATTTTGCACGGAGCCTCCGATGAATTGAATCTAATTACTTCCTCCAGCATAAGCGCGTTGGCAACTCCGTGGGGAAGGTGATGGAAGGCACCGAGCTTGTGCGCCATTGAATGGCAGATTCCGAGAAAAGCATTTGCAAACGCCATGCCCGCCATAGTTGCGGCATTAGCCATTTTCTCGCGCGCTTCGGGGTCGTTGGGACCGTTGTCGTATGCCCTCGGAAGATATTCGAATATCATTTTGAGCGAACGCTCGGCGAGACTGTCGGTATAGTCGGTCGCCATCATTGAGGCAATAGCCTCAAGCGCGTGAGATACCGCGTCTATACCCGAGGCACTGGTCAGTCCCTTAGGTGCGTTCATCATCATATCGGCGTCAACTATAGCCATATTCGGGAGAAGCTCATAGTCAGCGAGCGGATATTTGATGCCTGTCTGCTCGTCGGTAATTACCGCAAAGGGTGTGACCTCGCTTCCGGTTCCGGCAGAGGTGGGAACAGCTATGAAGTAGGCCTTTTCGCCCATTTTCGGGAAGGTATATACGCGCTTGCGGATATCGACAAAGCGCATAGCCATATCCATAAAGTCGGCCTCGGGGTGTTCGTACAGGACCCACATAATCTTGGCGGCGTCCATAGCCGAGCCGCCGCCGACGGCGATAATGCAGTCGGGCTTGAAGGCTGACATCAGCTTTGCTCCCTCTCGGGCGCAGGCAAGCGTCGGGTCGGGGGAGACATTAGAGAAGGTCGCGTGTGTTATGCCCAATTCGTCCAGCTTATCGGTCACCGGCTTTGTATAGCCGTTTTCAAACAGGAAGGTATCGGTTACTATAAATACCTTCTTTTTGTTTAATACATTGCCGAGCTCGTCAAGAGCGACCGGAAGGCAGCCTTTTTTAATATATACCTTTGAAGGAGTGCGGAACCACAGCATGTTTTCTCTCCTCTCTGCCACTGTTTTTATATTCAAAAGATGTTTGATGCCGACATTTTCGGAAACCGAGTTTCCGCCCCATGAGCCGCAGCCCAGAGTGAGTGACGGCGCGAGTTTGAAGTTGTACAGATCGCCTATACCGCCGTGAGAAGACGGGGTATTAACCAGTATTCTGCAGGTCTTCATTCTTTCCTCAAACTTGGCGAGCTTTTCGCTTTCGGTGAGGGGGTTGATATAAATCGACGAGGTGTGACCGTAGCCGCCGTCCGCTATAAGATGCTCTGCCTTATCGAGCGCCTCCTCGAAGCTCTTTGATTTATACATGGCCAGAACGGGCGAGAGCTTTTCGTGAGCGAAAGGCTCGGAGAGCTCTACGCTGTCAACTTCACCGATAAGAATCTTTGTGGTTTCCGGAACCTTGAAGCCGGCAATCTCGGCAATACGGAAAGCGCTTTGACCGACTATTTTGGCATTAAGTGCACCGTTTGTGATTATGGTATTGCCGACCTTTTCCTTTTCTTCCGGTGAGAGAATATAACAGCCTCGTTTTATAAATTCCGCCTTGACTTCGCCGTAGATTTTATCCGACACGATAGTAGACTGCTCAGAGGCGCAAATCATGCCGTTATCAAATGTCTTTGAATGGATGATTGAGTTGACCGCAAGCAGGATGTCGGCGCTTTCATCAATTATTGCGGGCGTGTTTCCGGGTCCGACGCCGATGGCCGGCTTGCCGGAGGAGTAAGCCGCTCTGACCATTCCGGGACCGCCGGTGGCAAGTATTATGTCGGCTTCTTTCATTATGAGGTTGGTCATATCAAGGCTCGGGGCGTCGATCCAACCTATGATATCCTTGGGAGCGCCTGCCGCAACTGCCGCGTCAAGCACGATTTTAGCTGCAGCGATGGTTGACTGCTTGGCTCTGGGATGCGGGCTTATGATAATACCGTTGCGGGTCTTGAGTGCCAGCAGAGTCTTGAAGATCGCAGTGGAGGTCGGATTGGTGGTGGGGATAACGGCGGCGATAACGCCGAGCGGCTCGGCGATTTTTTTCATGCCGAACGCCTTATCATCCCGGATAACACCGCAGGTTTTTTCGTTCTTATAGGCGTTGTAAATATACTCGGACGCGTAGTGGTTTTTTATGACCTTGTCTTCAACTACGCCCATTCCCGTTTCCTCGACTGCGAGGCGGGAAAGAGGAATACGCTCTTTATTTGCCGCAATGGCAGCCGCTTTGAATATAGCGTCTACCTGTTCTTGGGTGAATGTTGCGAATTCTCGCTGAGCCGATCTGACACATTCGAGCATGGCCTCGAGCTTCTCAACACTGTCTACAGGGTGGACGGACTTGCTGTTCATGACGATTTATCTCCATTCATATTGTTTTTAAGGATTAATACGATAACAATACTCAATACATTTTATCATTTTTTTCCTGTTTTGGATATAGTTTTGGAAAAATACTGAATCTTTTTTGCCTTGGAACCGCTGTTATCTATGGAATATTATACCTGTTGAGGCAATTTTGCGGAAGTTATGAAACGGTTATATCGATATGTCAGTATCGATATAACCGGGCCGGCGGCGTGATCAGGTACATATAGCTGCACAATACTCAAAAGCTGTTTACTTTTTCGCCTATCGTTGTTATAATTAAATCATTAAGCCAAAGATGTCCGATCGAGGAGGATAATATGAAAAGCATATGGAAGGAAATCGGAGAGAGCTTCGACAACTCAATAGCGAGGCTGACGGCCGTATATATTAAGGAGAGCGACGATACCTGCGCTTTCTTCTATCCCGGCGGAGAAAACAAACTGTCGTATTATTACGACAAGTCTGTCAAGTCGATTTACGACCAGCCGCCGAGGCTCAAATTTGACTTTTTTGCAATGGAGTATCCGAGCATTTGCGGTTCTATCGGTTCAAATCGCGCACTGTTTTCGTCACAAAAGTATTATCCCTCATTAATAGAGAGAAAATACGATTTTATGAATCTTGCCGTTTTCGGTACGGAATCCCTTTCGCGCGCGGTGGAGGGCAGTGTGACATGGTCTATGGATATGACCTGCCGAACCGAGGGACAGCGCTTTACCAAGAGCATTTTCAGCGTGGTTTCGTCGGATTCTCTCTTCAGGGTGAAGGATAAAAGCGGCACGCTCGCGCTTACTGAGGGTGACGTTACGCTTTATATTGCCTCAAATAATGCATTTGAATACGGTCTGTATTCGGATGAAAACAAAATGAAGCGCGAGCTCCGCGAAAACAAGCTTTCGCGCTCTGCCTCGGGGCACTATCTTGTCATCCGTCAGAGCTTTGATCTCGGTCAATACGAAAAGGCGCGGCTTTGCTTCGGAATAAGCGAAAAAGACTGCACGACGGCACAAAAGGCCGCATCTGTAACAGGGGAAGCGAAGATTGTCGAAAAGCGGGAGAACCGCTGGTTTGATACTTTGCCGAAGCTGGATTTTACCTCGGCCGCCGAGAGAAGGGCGTATTACAAGAGCTGGCTGACCATTAAGAATAACTACTACAATCATCCCAAGTGGGGGCACTGCATAACAGAATCCCTGCCTGTTTACAAGGGAATCTGGCAGTGGGCGATTCCGTCGGTCGAGTGGCATTCGGAGCAGAACCCCGACCATACCAGCGAATGGATAAAGAAAGCCATGGATATGCTGCTTGACAATCAGCGCACCGACGGCTATGTGACCCATGCGATATATATTGACGAGGATGTGCCGGGTGAGCGCTGGGGAGGAACGAGCACTATTCAGACTCCTCATTTGCCGTGGGTAGCAGTCCGGTATTACCGTGCGACGGGAGATATAGACTCGATAAAAAAATGGCTTCCCAGCCTCAAAAAATACTATGAGTATCTCAATTCCTCACGGGACGAATGCTACCGCAAGCTGCATCTTTGGGCTATTACCACCTCCTTTGACACCGGACTTGATACCACCAGCGTTTTCCAGAGAGTGACCTACGGGGATGAAAAGGGCAAGGAAAGCTATTGCTATCCGGCGATAATGGCGGCGGAAAGAGCGCGCTATGAGGTATCGCTCGCAGAGCTTTGCGATATTGTCGGAGAGGACGCCGGCGGATATCTGGCGGAAAGCAAAAAAACAGTCGACGCCATGAACAGGTATCTTTGGGATGCCGGCAAGAACTGGTACGGCGTTATCCACGAGGACGGAGAGCTTGACACACGCGTAGGCGTCGACGGACTTTTCGCTCTTGCTTACGGCTTAGTCGATGAAGACCGCGCGCGGCTTATGAAAAAGCCGTTTAGCTCGCTCGTCGGCAAATACGGTGTGCGTACCGTGGCCGAAGGGGAAAAGGGCTTCCGTGCGGACGTATATTGGCGCGGTGCCTGCTGGCCCAAATCCTGCTCGGTCGGAATAGCCGCCGCGAAGCTTTACTATCCCGAGCTTGCAGATGAGGTTTACGGCGGAATACTTCGGTTCGTGCTTAAATATCCGAACATTTGGGAGTGCATAAATGTCAGCACCGGCGAGCTCGCACGCAGCGACCACGGCTTTGTCTGCACACCGGGAATGACCTCGAATGTCGGAGCGGGCGACATTATCGGCAGTATATTGATGTATCACGGCTTCGGAATGTACGACCTTGATATGGCTGTGCCCTGTGTGCCGGTGACAGACTTCCACCACGCCGGACTCAGAATAACTGTTTTTGAGGAAAACGGTGAAATGTACGCCTCCTGCAAGGCTTGCGAGAATAAGTCGGCTGAGGTTAAATTTGCGGTCAAAGGCAAGGTCAGGAAGATTCGCCTTTGTGAAAACGAAAAAGTTAAGCTTATCTGAGTATTGACACCTGCTGTTTTGAGTGATAGAATTTAATCCTACCGATGAAACTCTCGTCGGTAGGATTATTTACAAAAGCAGAGTAGAATTCTGAGCGTTAAGTGCCGGATGAACGGGGAGTTGTCAGACGGACGAAAAGATTTCTTGCGGTTCAGGATTCGCATCCCGCTGTTACATATCGGAGCAGCCTCCTTTATGTAGCTGACAGGCAGAGCGTTATGTTCTGCATGAGATGATGCTTTACAAGGAGGTATTTTTATGCAAAAAAACACACAAGGCACGCGCAACTATACGCGCACTCTGATTTTTGCCGCACTGCTGACTGCGCTCAGCATTATCTTCGGCAAGCTTCTCAAGATACCGATAGGCAATTCGCTCAGAATCAGCTTTGAGAGCCTGCCGGTACTTATCGCAAGCTTTATGCTCGGACCGTTCTGGGGAGCGGGAGTGGGCATTTGCGCTGACATTATCGGATGTCTCGTGGTCGGATATTCAATAAATCCGTTCATCACGCTCGGCTGCATGACGGTAGGCGTTCTGCCGTATTTCTTCAACAAGCTGTTCAAATTCAATACTCCTGTTTTAAGGATTGCGGCGTCTGTGCTCTTGACGCACATTATTGCGTCGATGATCATAAAATCACTCGGATTGTATATTTGGTATCAAACGCCGATGTCGGTGCTTGCCTTGAGAGTGCCGATATATATTGTGACGGCAATAGTCGAAGCTCTGATAATAACCGGACTTGACAAAAGCGGAGTAATGAAGAAGGAACTATAAAATGACTATCGATCAGGCGCTAAGCTATATTCATTCGGTGGATTGGAAGGGCAGTGTGCTCGGGCTGGAAAGAATAAGCGAGCTTCTGGCTCTAATGGGCAATCCCGAAGAAAAAATGAATATTATCCATGTCGCAGGAACAAACGGCAAGGGCTCGGTGTGCGCGATGCTGACCTCGATTTTCGTTGAGGCGGGGCTGAATGTGGGCACGTATATTTCCCCCGGTATAACTTGCTTTAACGAGCGGATTCAGTATAACGGCAACAACATTCCCGACGAGGATTTTGCCGAAATGACCGAATATGTCAAGTCGTTTGCAGACAGGATGACGGACGCTCCGACCGAGTTTGAGCTGTTCAACGCGATAGCTATTGCATATTTTCAAAGAAAAAAATGTTCCATTGTCATTCTTGAGGTTGGGCTGGGCGGCAGTATCGATTCTACTAACAGCATTAAGACGCCGCTATTGTCGATTATCACATCGATTGCCCTTGACCACACCCGTGAGCTTGGAGATACGGTAGAAAAAATCGCCTTGGCAAAGGCCGGTATTATCAAGCCCGGACGAGCCTGCCTGTTCGGCGGAAATGACAGCAGAGCAGAGACGGTAATAAGGGAGGCTGCGGAACGCAACGCAAGCCCGTTTTTTGTGCTCGACCGTGATGAAATACATGTCAAAAGTTATGGTATTGACGGAACTGTATTCGATTTTTGCGGATATGAAAATGTGTTCTTGCCGCTGCTTGGTACATATCAGCCCGTCAACGCCGCCATTGTTCTGTCAGCGCTCGATTATTTGAGCAGCGCCGGGTTGACGGTCCCCGAGAAGGCGGTTCTTGCCGGTATCGCGAGGACGCGTTGGCCGGCGCGCTTTGAAAGGCTGTGCGACAAGCCGGTCATCATTTATGACGGAGCGCATAATCCGCACGGCGTTCGCGCGGCGGCTGAGAGCATCAGACTCTACTTTGAAAATAAGCGAGTATATCTTGCAATGGGTGTACTGGCCGACAAGGATTACACAAAAATGGCAATGGAGCTGGCCGGCGTTTGCGAGCGCGTTTTTACATTTACGCCGAAAAATCCGCGGGCACTGAGCGGTGAAAATCTTGCCGAGATTTATATCGGCCTAGGAAGGGCGGCAGAGAGCTTCCCGTCGGCCGCCGACGCAGTCGGCGCGGCATACCGGGCGACGGTATCGGACAGCGACGGTGTTTTGGTTATTCTCGGCTCGCTTTATATCTACCCCGAGGTAAAAGCAGCGGTCGAAAAGCTGACCGACAAATAAAAAAAGCGTATGCGCAACTCAGCGCATACGCTTTTTTTCGGCAAGCCGATGAATAAGGAGATTTTTGTAATTAGCGGAGTTTGCTTTATTAAGCAATAGTGGTATAATTTAAGTGAGGTGGTATCATTGTACGAAAATTTAACGGGCGAAAGAATGACGAGAATTTATACTTTAACTGTATTATATACGGGTACAGATAAGCGCCCGCCTCTACACAATGATGAAGAACGCGAATATTATGAGAAGATTAAGAAAGAAATTGACGCCGATAAGGACGCGTTTTGGTATATACCTAACGAATAAGTGATTTAATCAAAATCAGGTATTAAGCTCTGTATATGATGTCAATAGTCGCTGACATCAAACTCGCGGTCCTTGCAGTAGTATTTGCGGTCATCCTCAGTGATTTTGCGAATCACTCTGCAGGGGTTTCCGCAGGCGATAACATTGTCCGGGATGTCGTGCGTTACTACACTTCCTGCGCCGATAACCGCGCCGTTTCCGATAGTAACTCCCGGAAGCACGGTGACGCTCCCGCCAAGCCATACATTGTCTCCGATTGCGATGTCTATTCCGTATTCATAGCCGGAAGCGCGGCTGAGCGGGTGTACTGGATGACCGGCGGTATAAAGCGAAACATTAGGTCCGAACAGCACATTGCTGCCGATTTTCACCCGTCCCACATCCAGAATCGTGAGATTGAAATTTGAGAAGAAATTATCGCCGATTTCGATATTTACTCCGTAGTCGCAGTAAAAGGGCGGCTTGAGATGAAGATTTTTGCCGCTTTTACCGAGAAGCTCGGCGGCGAGCGCCGGCAGCTCGTCAAAGCGCTCCGGCGGCGTGTTGTTGTATTTATAAATAAGCTGTTTTGCGCGCTTTCTTTGCGCTGAGAGCTCGGGGTCGTCCGCCTTGTAGGGCAGCCCCGAGCGCATTCTTTCGCTGTTGGTCATATTTCGGGTTCCTTTCTTCAGATAGGTATTGCGACAGCGTCGCCGATTTCAAAGGAATATATGTAACATTCGCTTACGCTTTTTCCGGTTATTTCAAATAATGCCCGCCGGTAGAGAGACATTTGCCCTGAATGCCGTTCTATAAGCTCCTGCGGATTGTCGGTGCGGTCGGTTTTGAAGTCGAAAACCGTCAGCGTACCGTCCGAATTTTCAAAGAAGCAGTCGATAATACCCTGAAGCAGTATATTTTCCGTCCTTTGCGTCGGCAAAAGGTCGCAGGCGGGGATTAGTATGTCAAACTGGAACTCGCGGTGAACATTGCCTGAAGCACGCAGGCGCCTGTACAGATTGGTGCTGAAAAACTTTTTGAGCTTTTCAAAGTCGAGACAGTCAAACTGCGCTTTTGAAATGAATTCCTCGCGAAGCAGAAGCTCGGCCGCCCTTTCAACACCGTCACGCTCGCAGAGGTCATAGCTGCAAAACTGCATAAAGCTGTGCATTGCGGTGCCTATAAAGGCGTAGTTAGATTTGCGGCTGTCCGAAGCGTACACAAAGTCGGACAGGCTCTTGGGATAAAGCATATCCCGATCATTTCGGGCAAGCTCCTGTAATTCGGTGACCGATAGCTTTTTCGGAAGTGCCGTCAGCTCGATGTCCGGGTATTCAAAATTGACATTTTTCAGTATCTGCTCTGCGTCGTCATTTGAAACGCCCTCTTCGCGGGATTCTTCCGTCTTGCTGTTGCCTTCGCTTATTTCGGGCTTTGCCAACACGCTGTTTCCGTCGGCAAAGGTGATCTCAAAGCGATGCCCCTCGGCGTGATACCTGCCGGCATACGGATCCCGAGAAAATTGCGCGGCACATTCGCAAAACTCGCCGTTTTCGGTCAGTGCATTCAAAAGAAGCTCGAGGTCGGAGCAACAATCGGAAAAGTCCGCAGCGCCCGGAGCAGGGGAGGACAGCACGGAAGCGATAGACACGCCTCGTCTGAGAGTTCCCGACAGTATCAGCTTTTCCTGTGCTCTTGTGACGGCAACATACAGGATCCGCTTTTCTTCCTCTATGTTTTGCTCTATTATTCTGCGTACGGCGCTCTGACGCATGGTTGTATCGAACTTGACGCTGCGCGAAGCGTCGGTGAGATAAAAGGCGGGGCCTATGTCGGGATCGATTATTGCGCTCTTTTTTGTATCCGTCATATTGAACTTGTCGCCCAGTCCGCAGACAAATACGCAGGGGTACTCCAGTCCCTTTGAGCCGTGGACGGTCTGAAGCACTACGGCATTTCGGGTAACTGCGCCGCTCGTTTGGGATATTCCTTCTTTTTTTACCGCTTCGAGATATTCGATGAATCCGCTCAGACTGCCGTTGGTGCCGGAGGAGTATGTACGTGCAAGCTCGTAAAAGGAAAGTAGATTTTGCCGCCGCTTTTCTCCGGTGCGGGAAGAATCGTCCGAGGTGCCGAGAGTAGAGAATATATCTGTTATTCCGGCAAGAGAATACAGTCTCGATATCAGCTTATCTGCGCTCATTTCACGCGACAAATCACGGTAGTATTCCAGCTTGGAGAGAAAGGCACTTGCTTTCTCCGATATCGGCGCGTCCGACTTTGCCGCTTGAGTCAGGGCGTAGAAATAGCGGCAATCTGAGGCAAAGCCGCGAATTTCAAGCAGCTCGTCGGAGGAAAAGCGAAAGATCGGGCTTGCCATGCAGCCAATCAAAAACATATCGCGCGTCGGGTTGTCAATAGCATTGATAAGCGACAGCATAAACAGTATTTCGCTCGTGTTGAAAAAGTCGTTTTCCTTTTCCGCGACAAACGGAATATGGTACAGCCCGAGTATTTCCCGAACGGTATTCAGCGTATTGTTGCTGCGCGAGAGAACGGCGATATCCTTGTAATCGTACTCGCCGTTTTGCACCATGTCGCTTATTCTGTCGGCGATGTTGTATGCTTCAAAGTAGGATTTTTCTATTGAGTCTTCACTTTCTATATCGCTTTTGCCGGCCTCGAAAATCATCAGCTCGGTTTTCTTGTATTTGTCGGTATTCTTCGAGCACACCAGCTCGTCCTCGGGAAGATAGAGCGGATTTTCCGGATTGGAATTCAGTATCTTTCTGAATACCTCATTTGTAAAATCAATTACCGAGCTGTCCGAGCGGAAGTTGTTAGACAGGTATATCGTGGCATTGGTCTGAGGGGCTTGCTTATCGAATTTCGGAAAATTCTTTTTATAATTAATAAAGATATCGGGTATCGCGCCGCGAAAGGCGTAAATGCTCTGCTTGGGATCGCCCACCATGAAGCGGCCGGTCTCTGTCGAGACGGCGCGGAAGATAGCATCCTGTATTTCGTTTGTGTCCTGATATTCGTCAATATATATTTCACTGAATTTTTCGGTATAGCGCTTGGCCGTATCGGTTTTATCTATTTCAGTGAAATCGTCGGTGTTTTTGCAAAGCAGTTTCAGCGCCAGATGCTCGACGTCGCCGAAATCCAACATGTCGCGCTCCAGCTTCATGGAGGTATAAAGCCTGTCAAAATCCTCGAGCATGCTTAAAAAAACCTCCTGCAAGCGCAGCTCGTGATCGTTTTCTGCGGTGATTTCGCAAATGGGTTTGAGAAACAACGTGCTTTTGAGCTCTGATATGATGTCTTTTGCTTTTGCTCTGAGACTGCATATCCGTTCGTTGGTGTCCTTGTCATCGCAGTTTCTGACAGCCGGCTTTCTGCCGTATTCAAAGCTGTTTATAAGTGAAAACATTTCATTGTAATTGCATTTTTCGAACAATGCGAGCATACGCTCGTAGAACAGAGCCTCGTCCGAGAAAAACGCGAGATATTTCTCGGTGAAAAAACTGCTGGAGCGAACAAGAGCCAAAAGCTCGTCGCTGCAGCGGCGGCAGTTGAGAAGCGAAGTTTTAACGAATCTTGCCAGCGGCGCGCCGACGGCAGTTTTCAAGAAATCCTCCCCGTGCGACTTGAGGTGCTCGTTGTCGGCTTTCATGCGGGAGCTGACGGCACGGTATTTTTTCAGAGGATAGGGACAGTTTCTTATTTTTGAGTATGTGCTTACAAGCAGCGTAATTAGACTGTCATCGCTTTTGGCAGAAGAGCAAATTTCTGCAAGATCGAAAAAAGCTTCCCTGTCATACTCTTTCATATCAAATCTGTCGCTGCTGCCGGCGTAATATGCATTCAGCACCTCTTGAGCCGCGTTTTCCGCAAGCACGCGGCATTCATTCTGGTCGCCTACCTTTATTCCCGCGGGAAGCCCGAGCAAGCTGAAGTTTTCCTTAATCAGACCGTAACAGAATGAGTCGACGGTAGATATGTTTGCATTCTGCAGTTTGAGAAGCTGCAAGGACATTCTCTTAGCCTTTTTCGGGTCGGTTATCGGCGCCGACAGTCTCGCGGCAATTCTTTCCCTGAGCTCGGACGCGGCAGACTTTGTGAATGTAACTACCGCTATATCGGTGATATCGAGCGGGTTTTCGTCGTCGCACAAACGACTGATTATTCTTTCTGTCAGCACTGCGGTCTTGCCGCTGCCTGCCGCAGCGGAAACCAGCAGGGTTTTTCCGCGCGCTTCAAAAGCATTTCTTTGGGGCACGGTCCAATTTCTTTCAGCCATTGTTGTTTTCGCCTTTCATAAGATCGACTATGTCGGTATCACCGAATTTCAGTCGGTAAAATCTCTCGTCGGTGTATTCAAAACGGCAAACCGGAGCGCAGTCACAGTATTCACAACTGTTTTTGCCGCGGCAGAACGGGTTTATCTCAATATTGCCGTTTTTGATGCTTTCGGCGGTTGAGCGGTATTTGTCTTCAAGATACCTTTGTATGATCAGGAAGCTTTCAGGGGAGACGGAATTCTTATTTGCAATTTTTTTGTAGCTTATCGCCCCATCGCCCATGGCGGATATCAACTGTCCATTATCGACGAGCAGACCGTTTCTTGTTATTCCGTCAAGTATCTTTTTGCGTATCTCCCTTTCGCTCGGGTTCGAGTTCATTATCGGCTTGTCCTTAAAAGCCTTCATATATACTACTCCGGCGGGCTGAACGCTGACCTTTTTACCGTCGATTTCTATGCCGCATTGACTGAGGGCCGAAAGGTAGACGAGCATTTGTCCGTTGAAGCCCTGATATACGTCGCCGAGCTTGAATTCCTTCGAGCCGGTTTTATAATCAATGATAAGGGCATATTTTGTGCCGTCCTCGGCCTGGTACATATCTACGCGGTCGATATAACCGTTCATTTTCAGTATCGTGCCGTCGTCGAGCGATAACGTATATCCGCTTTTGTTTATGTCGTACTCAAATTCCACCGGCTTGAAAAGCGAGCCGGCTAATTCCTCCCGTATGCTGTCGATGACAAATGATGTGGAGAAAATTATGCGTTCTGCGAGGTATTGAGCGCGCGCGTCGGAGCCGTCCGTTCCGCGCATTAGAAGCTCGACATATTCGTCGGCTATTTTTCGCACAAGACGGTTTGATTCTTCGTCTGAGAGGGAAGTGTAATC
Organism: Bacillota bacterium; assembly: GCA_029006345.1. Classification (GTDB taxonomy): domain Bacteria; phylum Bacillota; class Clostridia; order Oscillospirales; family SIG627; genus SUG1173. Next base: position 2,692 of record JAQXGK010000073.1, on the reverse strand, counting down.
GTTGCCGTTGTCGCGGATTTGCGTCATGTATTTTTCAAGCACTGCGTGAACGAACGTGCCTATGCCTGAGGAGTCGAATTTTGCCCTTTTATCGGTTTCGGCCCGCAGCATGTATTTTACAAAATACGAAAAGCGGCAGTTTTGATATGTTTCAAACCTGGTTTGCGACAGGCTCATCCTTTTGCCGTTTATCGGCAAAGTGTCGAGATGGCGAGGCTGTGCATAATAGTTGCTCGCTCCCGAAACGGACTTGATTCTGTCACCGTATATATCTGAGAGAAATGATTTTTTTTCGCAGACGGCGTCGAAAAGCCTTTGCGACAGACAGTCGTTGTGAGTGATAATATAGCCAAAGGCCTCCTCAGGCGAGGTGACCGCGGCATTCGTGCTGTCGAATTCGGTTTGAGTCACATTTCGGCAGAGGGTGATTATGCGCTTGCCTATCAGCGAAAGCTCGTTTTCAGCTTCGCCGCCCCTTGGCGCGTGATATGTGCAAACAAGGCGGTCTTTTATTCCGATGAGCGCGTTGCTGAAGAAAAAGAGTTCGTCGAGCAGCCCTGCCGAAAAATCGGCGTCAAAATCCATTCCTCCCAGCGCAAGCTCTTGCTTTTCGGAGAGCGTCAGAAGGGTGTTGCTGGAAACGCTTTGCGGAAAAACACCGTTGTTTAGCCCGAGTACAAAGGCAATTTCGGCGTTTTCGAGCCGTATCAGCGAGATGTTGCCCGCCTGGACCCCGTCCTGTGACGACGGGATTCTTGAAACTGTTGTTCCCGAGAAAGCAAGTTCCGCAAGACGTGAAAAATCGGCGTCGAAGTCGTCGTCTCCAACGGTGACTGACAGCTGTTCCAGCGCTTGTATGCACATATTCCATACCTGGATATACTCATTTGCTGCGGAAAAATCCAATGTTTTGCGTTTAGCTTCGGCTTTTTCCGAGATGGTTTGATAAGCGTTTATATCGCCGAGAAAACGCACGAGCGCCGCGACGGCTTGCCTTACCGTATTGCACTCGGCGCTGCGCAGCTCGACAAGCGGAGCAATCACTTCGTTGCGTGTGATATTTACTTGCGAGAGCAGCTCCTGATTGTAGTTTTCTGAAAATCCGTCAGGATTGAGGCGGTACGGCTCTGCTGAATACAGCCGGTTGCCCTGAAGATTCCATGTCAGAAGATAGTTTTCGAGCGTGTAAATATCGCCGTTATCGGTGCGGGCAAATCCGGTTTTCAGGTAGTCGAGGAAGGTTTGCAGCCGCCCGTCTCCGCACATGATTTTTACCGCGCAGATTATCGCGCGGCTGAGCGAATATGCCGAAAGAGGTTTTTCGGAATTTACGAAAACGGGAATCCGGTATTTTTCAAACACCGTTTCTATCAAATCGGCGTAATCGCTGTCGTTACGGTAGAGTACCGCCATATTGCCGTACTTTTTGCCGCTTATAGCCGCAAGCCTTATTTGCCGGGCGACATAGGTTACTTCTTCAAGCGGGGTATAGCAGCGGCAGAGTTCAATCGATCCGGCGCTGTTTGCAATCTCTTCGTTTGACGAGAGAATACCCTCGGCGAGAGCGCAAAGGGACGGATTAACGGCCCCGCTGTCAATGTATATATTATCTGATTGAATATCAAGCTTTGCACAGTATTTGCCGAGCCTGTCGTAACAACTTTGGGAGCGCGTATATATGCTTGAATTATCGTGCAGCTGTTCGGCGGGCATACATATGGTTATATAAACATTGTCCGCCTGCTTCAGCAGCTCGGAAATGACTTTGTACTGCGGAGCCGTAAAGTCATAAAAACCGCTTATAAATACATCGGCATCGCCGAACGCGTTGAAATCGGCGAGCGATTCGGCAAGACGCTCAAGCTCGTTTTCCGAGCAAATGTCATTTTCCTCGATCAGGGCGTTATAATGTTCGCATATTATGCCGAAGTCATGCAACTTTGCAGAGAGTCTGGGATTGGAGAGAGAATACAGACCGGATGCTTTTTGAAGTGACTCAAAATCAATTCCGCGGTTTGCAAGCTCGTCGTATTGGCTCAGCATACGTTCGGCAAATCCGCGAAGCTTTACGCTTGAGGCGTATTCGCTCAGCATCGGAGCACAGTCGGAGAGGGCTTTGGACATAATCAGCGCTTTGCCGGAGTAATTAAGATGTTCCGCGCTGATTCCGCCTATCATTTTGAATATGCGGTTTGGAAGCCGGGAAAAGTTTTGCACCTCGGCAACATAATTTGCACGATTCGACATCATTCCTGCAAGTTCGATTTCCGCCGATACGGAGTGCTGCTCGGGCACTAAATAAAATGAATATTTGCCCTTGTCGGCGTTGGATTTTATTTTTGAGAGAATAAACCTGTCGTTTTCCGTCTGATTGATTCCGATGATTCTGTGAAGCATATTGCTCCCTCCGTGGTTTTGGTACCTATATTATATTATATAGCTGTTGTTACTGCAAGAAAAAAGAGGAACATTATTTTGAAAAAACTATTGACACGGCAAAGTTAAATATGATAGAATAAAAACCCACCTAAGGAGAAGAGAGAAGAAAAAGGCGAGTAAGAAGAAAAAAGGGAAAGAAAAGATAAAAAAAGTATTGACAAAGAGGTAAAAGGTGTGGTAAGATAAGCAAGTCGGCGCCGAGAGGAGCCGAAGCAAGCGGACCTTGAAAATTGAACAACGAAGTACAAAGAGA
>JAQXGK010000072.1 GCA_029006345.1 Bacillota bacterium | reverse complement strand
CTTACCACCGAGGTAATAGTAACCGACAAGAAGGAGCCGTCTCCCGCAGGCCCCGCTGCTCCCATGAACGGCGGAATGGACGGAATGTATTAATCCCGCGAAAATATATTAAAGTACAGCCATTTATGGCTGTACTTTTTTATCAAAATCAACACAATAATTTGTATAAAATGTTGACATGCAGGAAAACCTATGTTATAATGCTCCACAGTAGATAAGTATCATCAGTTATTGATGATTGGTATCTTAAATTAGAAAGGTCAGGAAGGTTATTATGAAAAGATTAGTATCATTCTTTCTTGTGTTGGCAATTATCGCTACCCTCAGCATTGGGGCTCTCAGCACCTCTGCCGAAACTATTGATGACATAGTGAAGAAATTCACCGACAACAGTCCTGTTGCCAAATACATCGCCGGCGATGTAAAGAACCTCGCAAAATCGGTGCAGTTTACCGACAATCAGCTCAAAGAGGTTTCCAAGCTTGTAGACGAGTTTCTCGCGCTCGGTATAGCGGACAGAGGTCCGACAGCCGACAATTATCCCAAGTCGCAGCAGACTGCGGTTTTCAATCTTCTCGATAAGTTCTGCGCGAGCACCGGCTTCAGATATGAAATACTCAGCACTCCATCCCCTGATCATCCCGGAGATATTACTGTAAAGCTTTATGACAACAATAACAAGCTCATATATGTCTATGACGGTGATACAGTTTCCAAGACGGGACTTAACGAAGAGGCTAATACCGCCCTTCCCCTTGCAGTCGGATCGGCTTGCATAGTATTTGCCGGTATTTTCGCTGTTATCGCAGCTAAGTCGGGCAAAAAGGAAGGCGAAGCGGCATGACAAAGAAAGCATTGCACAAGAGCAATGCTTATGCCGCAGAACAATCGGAACAACAGTATAGAAAGACACCTATAGCCAAACAAGTTATCTTGCTTGGCTTGTCTTTTATTTTGATAACTGCGGCAATAGCATTTTTCACCGTTTTTGCTCTTGAAAAAACCTATAACACCATAATCGATTCTCCCCTCGGACTTGCCTTCAACGAATCTGCGAACGACTATCAAAGCGAACGTCCAAATACTGTCATCGAAGACGACGCTCCCGGGATGGATGTTGAAAATCCGTCCGACACGGGCGTTTATACCGACAATGATATCTATTCGGACAAAATCCCCGAAAATTTCAAGGACAGTTATGACGCAAATGAGTTCCCGATGCTGCCTTGGGGCGACTGTTGGGCAACCATATCAATACCGGACGGGAATGTAAAGAACGTGCCTGTTTATATAGGCGACAGCGACGAGATTCTGCGGCTGGGCGTAGGAAAGCTGTTTGGTTCGTCCTTTCCCGGCGAAACGGGCAACATCGTGCTCAGCGCACATGTAAACCGATCCTTTTACTGCCTACAGGACTTGAAGAACGGCGCTCAGATAATCCTTCGCACCGTATGGGGCGACTATATATACGAAGTCACCGATTCCTGCATATTTGACTATACCGACAGCTCGTTGCTCACAACAACCGATGGCACCGAAAAGCTGATATGCTATACCTGCTATCCGCGGGGAATAGCATTCAGAACCAAAAGGTATGCAATTATATGCAAGCGTATAGCGGGAGGTGTGTGGCAATGAACTTTCTCAAGAAAGCAGCAAATGTACTGCTGATAATTCTGCTTGCGCTGTCCTCTGTCGGAATGGTCATATGCGGTTCGGCATTAAGCCTTACCGATATCAGCAGCTTCAACACCGCAATACTCACAGCGGATTTTTATGATAAATTCACAAGCAATATTCGCGACACGATTGAGTTCAACTCGAGCGTAGTAGACATCGGCACCGACGGCGCCATGGAAGCGATCGATGAGCTCAAACTCAAAGAATTCATAAACAAATACACCGTTACGCTGACGAATAATATAGTAAACGGCAGTAACGAAAGCTATTCGGCGAGCTTTGATTCGGCTGAGCTTTACAACTATATCAAGCTGCAATTTGAAAAATATCAGGATGATATCTCCTCCGACTCGGAGTTTCTTCCCACTGCCAGCTACGTCAACGACGCCTATGACACTCTCATGTCCGAGATCAACGGCACGCTCGACTATCTGCCGGAAGCATATTTCACAAAAGCTATGAGCTATATCGACGCCAAGCTCACCGAAAAAACCGGAGGGCATTT
>JAQXGK010000071.1 GCA_029006345.1 Bacillota bacterium | reverse complement strand
AGGTTTGGCACCTCGATGTCGGCTCATCACATCCTGGGGCTTGGAGCAGGTCCCAAGGGTTCGGCTGTCCGCCGATTAAAGTGGTACGCGAGCTGGGTTCAGAACGTCGTGAGACAGTTCGGTCCCTATCTGTCGTGGGCGTAGGATATTTGAGGGGAGCTGACCTTAGTACGAGAGGACCGGGTTGGACATACCTCCGGTGCACCGGTTGTCATGCCAATGGCACAGCCGGGTAGCCGCGTATGGGAGTGATAAACGCTGAAGGCATCTAAGCGTGAAACATGCCTCAAGATTAGATATCCATTGACAATAGTCAGTAAGGTCGCTTGTAGACTACGAGCTTGATAGGCCGCAGGTGTAAGCGCAGTAATGCGTTCAGCTGAGCGGTACTAATAGACCGATGGCTTGAACTACTTGTACTCTATTTCATAAGTTTCGAACTTCTTATTCGGTTTTCAAGCTGCAATTTATTTGCAGTGAGGGTATTGATTTTACCCAATGTTTGTGTTATCATTCTTCTTGTGGGTTTGATAACTACATATTCCAAGTTAGTGATTTTATTGCAGAGGGTCCACCCGTTCCCTTTCCGAACACGGAAGTTAAGCTCTGCTATGCCGACAATACTCGGTGGGTGACTGCCCGGTAAGATAGGTCATCGCTAACACAAAGAGAGTCTGTAATTACAGACTCTCTTTTTTGTAAACATGTATCTTAAATACGCTTGTAATTATAGAAAATTGATGTTATATTGAAATAAAAAACATCGAGGTTATTATGGGTAAAGTTGTTATTCCGCCTTGGCAGGCTTCCTTTGGCTGGCTTTGGTTTAATGAAAAGGAAATTTTCGATTATACCGACGAGCAGATAGAGGAGCATGTAAAGAGCTACCGCGATCAGGGAATCAACATAATTATCGGATTTTCCGTCACTCATTTTCGCATGGCTTATCATGAGGAATGGGACAGGATAAACGCGACTATTGCAAAGTATGCGCGCGCTTGCCACAAGTTCGGTATGCTGTATGTTGAGCATCACAGCTGCCACCTGGTATGGCATCCTAAAAACGAAAATGAAGAAAGAGAAGTTCAGAAGTATTTCGAAAGCTGCCATACCGATCCGTCTCGTTTCAGGGGCTTTCTGGAAGGTATGCGGGGTGACAGCGACTTTTTCGGCAAATATAAGATGAGCGACTTTTATCAGATTGCCGGAAATACCGGAAAGTACGGCGACACTCGTTATGCCGGCTACGGAATGTGCTTCAATAATCCGTATTACCGCGAGGTATATTTTGATTATCTCGAGAGCTTATATAAGTGCGGTATCGACGGACTCATGACAGACGATGTGCAGTTCTTCGGCAACGATCCGCAGGGGCGCTGGAATGCCTGCACCTGCGAGCATTGCCGACGCCTTTTCAAGCAGGAAACAGGATACGAACTGCCGCCGCCCGAAAAATGGGACAGCTTCTATAATAATTACTCCGATCCCGTATTTACGGCGTGGAAGCAGTTTAAGGTCGATTCTACCACACGCTTCCAAAGAGATGTTACCGCCCATTTCCAAAAGCTCGGATACGATTTTATCCGTCCGAATTATATCTCCGAAATAGTCCGCGCAAATATAACCGCTTATCCCTTTGAAAAATGTGCAGACCTTTGGGATTATATTTTCCAGGAAAATTGCAGCTTTTACATAATCAAAGATTCATACCCGATGTTTGCAATAGAGGCGATACACCGTTTTGCCATGGCGAGAGGCCGCGGCGTGCCGTCAATGTCGATGTTCTATCCTTGTTCTCAGAGCGCCGCAGACTTCTCATTTGCACTTGCTAAGGCATGGGGACAGCTTTATACCAAGAGCCGCGGCACATTTGACGCGCCGATGACCGAGAAGCATCTGCGGGATTTTGAATCTGAATACATTTATGCCTTTACTTCTCCCAAAAAGCGCCCCGACCTTGCGTTTTTATTCTCTCCGTCAACACGGGATCTTACCGCATCGGCAAACGACAGCATGGCGCGCCTTGTGTCATGGATGCAGGCCTCATATTTTGCCGGTCTTTCGACCGACCTTGTCTTTGAGTGGGATTCTATCGAGACTATGTCGAATTATTCGGTTATTGCGGCTGTTTCATGTGAAATGCTGTCGGACGAGGATTATGAGAAAATGCTCACATATGTTCAAAACGGCGGAAAACTGATTGTTGTGGGTAGTTTTGCAGCACTGCGCGAGGACGGCTCCAGCCGTGAGAATGCGTTAGTTTTGCCTGAGGGCGAATATCCGTATGGCAAGGGCAGTTTTGTCCGTCTTCCGGTGGAGGCGTGCGCCGAGGGTTATTGCTACGAGATTTATCAGGGCAGTGATGACGGCCGGGTAGCGGCTCAGGCAAGCTTGGTAGAAAAGCTCCGTGCTACCGGAGGACGAGCGCTTTCCGATATCGTCGGCCGGCGCACTCTCGAAACAGAGACTCAAGAGGATGTGTACGCATCGTATTTTGAAACCGAGCGCGGCCTGACTCTGCATTTTGTCAATGTCGCCGATACGGTAAACGACGGCGGCACAACGGATCACCGCGACGAACTGACGCATTTTGTTGCCGGTGCGGAAAAAATGGAGGAAATATCTGTTTCCTGTGTCTGCGATTTTGCGCCGAAACGCCTTGTTTTTGCTTCGTATGAATGCGGCGAAAAGGAGCTTGCATTCCGGTACGACGGCAGATTGAACTTTAGTATTCCCGCGGGCACTTTTGCAGGCTATGGAATAGTGATTGCCGAGAAATGAGTGCCTTATCAGTCTTTACAGCGTCTGTTGTTTAGACTGCCTTCGGAACCGGCACCGAAAAACGAGCGCAGGATGATGAATTTGTTGCATGGGCAAAATAATAAACAGCGGCTAAAACAGCCGCTGTTTATTATTTTGTCTTACAGTCCCTCTGTCCAACGGTGCTTTTCGAGATTTACGGTGTCCTTGTCAATAAATTCCACGCCTTCGGATTTGAGCATTTCTATCTGAACGTTCATACCGCCGAAGGCAAAAGCGGGCGATACCTTGCCGAAGCGGTTTACCACGCGAAAGCAGGGTATGTTTTCGGGATCGGGATTGACATGAAGCGCATATCCTACGATTTGAGACAGGCGGCTGTTGCCCGCGAGCGTTGCGATTTGCCCGTAGGTCGCAACCTTTCCGTACGGTATTTTGCGAACGACCTCGTATATTTTTTCAAAAGTGTTCATTGTTGCTGTCCCTTTTTTTCTTTTATTGTGCGGTCTTGAACGCAATTTATTCAAAAAACGGGCCGGCGGAAACCGTCGGCCCATCATTTTTACCTGTAATCCTCGAAATTCTGTATCGATTCGGCGATATCCGGGACGCAGATTACCTCGCCGTCGTCGCCCTTTTTGTAGGTTCCGGAGTAACCGAGCGAAGTTTTTTTGTAACCCGGATATCCGAAAATCATATCTATGTTGGTCATAAAATTATTGATTGAAAAATCGGTAGAAACGAGAGAATATATCTCGGACAGGCTTTCCGCTGTCGTTTCGGCTTTGCGCTCGGAGACAAGGAAGGTAGAAAAGAGGGTTTCGAGATAATCGCGAACAATAGAGGTCCGTGTTTTGTCGCCGTCCTTGTAACCGACATACGACAGCATATCCACCGAGGTCTTTGCATCCAGCTTCTGTTCACCGGCGCCTATATTCAGCTTCGGCGAACTGTCGCTTTGTATGTCGCGCGGAACCTTGTAGGTGAATTCGCCGAGCAGTTCCAGTATTTTGACCGCATTATCGTACGTGATGTCGATAAAGTAATCGACTTCTATACCGGTCAGCGCCGCGGTTTTTTTCTTGAGATATTCAACATCCTTTGAGCCGGATGCCTGCTTGAGAGTCTGCACCTTGTTGTTGATTTCCAGCTGCATATCTGTCGGCACGGAAATGCAGACATAGCGCTTTTTGGCCTTGTCGAGCTTGATGAGAGTCAACGTATCGGCTTTTCCGTCGGTGTCGCGGCCTATCAGCAGAAACGACAGACTGCTTTTCGCCGACGCTTCATCTGTATCGACCGAGGTTTGGTCAATATCCGGCTGTGCCCCCAGCATGTTGTTGAGATCGTTCTTAAAATAGCCGAAAATAAGCAATACAGCCGCTCCGAACAGTACAAGCGATATAAGAAATGTGATAAAGAAATTCCTGATTGAATATTTCATTAAAATAACCTTTTCACAATTTAATTTTTCAATTGCCTTACTAAATTATATATTATTTGCTTTTCTTATGCAATAGCTTTTTAAAAAAACCGCGCAGGCATTAACCCGTATCGTATGCTCTACATATTATAGCATTACAGAGACGGAAACCCGTCTCTGTAAAAAAGCCGGACCTGTCCGGCATGAAAGGAGCAAACGGTATGTGCTGCGGAACTAATCTTTTCAACTGCAACGATGACCTTTGGTTGTGGATTGCCCTTATAGCAATTGCAATCGTTCTTTTCTGCTAAAGATCCTCCGGGCGGCGGATAAAACCGCCCGCCCGTTACATATACTGCCCGCTTAATCTGATATTGAGCGAATTTCTTATCAAATTTCCGGTCTTTTTTTGATATAACTATTGCATTATTTGAAATAAAGTGGTAAACTAACACTGTAAATAGGTTGAGTAAGGAGAAAGAGTGGCGCGCCACTCTTTTTCGGTTTTTTATGAACGACTTTGCCCTCAGCCTAATTGTTCGAATATTTTCGGAGGGATAAATGGCAAAACAAAGCGGCTCGAAGACATCTGCCGCCGTCAGAAGTCTGATTGCGGGGAAAATCGCAGAAATGGGATATTATCTGTGGGATGTGGAATATGTTAAAGAAGGCGCATATTACAACCTTATCGTCACAATAGATAAGGAGGAAGGAATAAGCCTTGACGACTGCGAAGCGGTCACGAGAGCGATCAATCCCATTCTCGACGAGGCAGACCCTATCGCAGACAGCTATTACCTCGAGGTTTCGTCGGCGGGACTTGAGCGGGAGCTCAAGTGCGCGGAGCATTTTGAAAAGTGCATCGGCATGCCGATACGGCTCGGATTTTTTGCGGCCGTGACCTCGGAATACAGGGAGCTTAACGGTCAGAAATCGGTCGAGGGAATTCTTGCGGGTTATTCCGACGGCGTTATAACCGTTCGCATCGGCGAAAATGATGTACCGGTTAAGGCTGACGACTGCTCGTATGTCAGAACGGTGTGCGAGTAACCATTACGGCAAAACAATAAATAAAATTACATAAAAGCATTGTTAAAGCATAGAAAGGAACGGTCAAAAATCAAATGAACAATGAGTTCTTCAGTGCGCTCGATGCGCTTGAAAAGGAGAAGGGCATACCGAAGGAGTATATGCTCGAGAAGGTCGAGGCGGCACTTCTGACAGCTTATAAGAAGGACAATAACGGTCTCTCCAATGTCCGGATTGCCATCGATCCCGAAAAGGGAAAGGTCAAGATGTATAGCGAGCTTACGGTGGTCGAAAAGGTAACTGATCCGCAGACTGAAATATCTTTGGAGGACGCGCTCGAGAAGAGCAAGCGTGCAAAGCTCGGCAACATTCTCGATGTTGAAATCAAGCCCAAGAATTTCGGCAGAATAACGGCACAGACGGCGAAAATGATAATCATTCAGGGCATCCGTGAGGCGGAGCGCGGAATGATGATCAAGGAATATGAGGATAAGAAGGAGGACATCGTTTCGGCGGTTGTCCGGATGATAGACCCGGTTACCGGAAACGCTGTTCTTGAGCTCGGAAAGAATCAGGCTACACTGGTAAAGAGCGAACAGATAAGCACGGACAATCTTCACGTGGGCGACCATATAAAGGTTTATATCTGCGAGGTCAAGAAGGAGTCTAAGGGCCCGATTGTTATTCTGTCAAGGACTCATCCCGGACTTGTCAAGAGAATGTTCGAGCTTGAGGTGCCCGAAATTCAGGACGGCACCGTAATTATTCATTCCATCGCGCGCGAGGCCGGCAGCAGAACAAAGATTTCGGTTTATTCCCGCGACGAGAATGTCGATCCCATCGGCGCCTGCATCGGCGTTCGGGGCATGAGAAAGGATAATATCACCCGCGAGCTTTCGGGAGAAAAGATAGATATTATCAAGTACAGCGAAGACCCCGAGGAGTTTATCAAGGCTGCTCTTGCACCGGCAAATGTGCTGGCGGTCAGAGTGGGAGAAGATAAGTCCTGCAAGGTTATTGTAAGCCCCGATCAGCTCTCGCTTGCCATCGGCAAGGAGGGACAGAACGCGCGTCTTGCAGTCAAGCTGACAGGCTATAAAATAGATATCAAGTCCTCTGAATTCATGGAATAATTCAAAAAGGGACAATTCACGGCAATTTATCGGACGAGAGGAATATCTCATGCAGAAAAAAATACCGAACAGAAAATGCTCCGGCTGCGGCGAAAGCAAGCCGAAGAAAGAACTCGTAAGGATAGTCAGGTCTCCGAGCGGCGAAATATCGCTGGATTTCGTAGGTAAGCTCCCCGGCCGAGGCGCATATATCTGCCCGAATGCGGATTGCCTCGCAAAGGCGAGAAAGGCTCGCCGCATCGAGCGCAGCCTGTCCTGTGAGATACCGGCAGAAATATACGAGCGGCTCGAGAGCAGGCTTCGCAATGGATAAGCTGGCCGGCGCGCTCGGGCTTGCAAAAAGAGCCGGGCAAACGGTTACGGGAACAGAGCTGATTCAGGATGCGGTCAGGAGAAAAAAGGCGGCGCTTGTGCTTGCAGCGTCCGATGCTTCTGAGGGCAGCGTCAAGAAGCTGAAAAACACCTGTCAGTTTTACGGCGTCAGGTTCGAGACAATTCCGTACACTAAGTCGGAGCTGTCGGCGGCCCTCGGAATGACGAGGCTGACATCGGCGGTTTCCATAAGGGATCATGAGATACTTAAGCTGATAAATACGGTACTTTGTGAGAAAATGTAAGGAGGGCTTTTTATGGCTGACGAGAAAATAAAAATTGCCGAAATAGCAAGCGACTTGAATGTCAAAGCAAAGGATATAATAAAAGTGCTTGCCGAAAGAAAAATAGAGAAGACTACAAACGGCACGGTTGACGCCGACGAATACAGTCTTCTCATAGATTACTATTCCAAGCAGCACGAGATAGACGACATAAATAAGCTTCTCACGGGAGATATCATTATTTGGTCTCCGGAGCTTGAGAAGAAGCGTGAGGCTGAGGAAAAGGCGGCTGCCGAAAAGGCTCGTGCCGAGGCCGAGGAGAAGAAAAAAGCCGAGCAGGCAGAAAAGGCAAAGCAGGCAAAAGCGGCTAAGGAAAAGGCTGAGGCGGAGCGCAGAGCGCGCGAAAAGGCCTCCGGAAAGAGCGAAAAGGACCGCACCGAGCTTCACCGCGAAATGGTCAAGGAGCGTTTTGCGGCGGCACGCCCCGGCATGCGTACCAATCAAAAGTCAAAGGAGTCCCGCAAAGAGCAGCCTCGGGACAGTAAGCAAAGAACGGAGTTTGCTCCTGCCCGCAGCGGCGAGCCTAAGACGGTAATTACCGCAAAAGAGAAGGATATCCGCCTTTTCGATACGCGCATCGTCGACATCGACCTGTCGAAGTACGACGAAAAGAGCTATGACTTTTCCGAAAGCCTCGATATTGCCAAGCAGAAAAAGCGTTCGGGACAGTTCGGCCGTCCGGTCAAGAAGACTAAGCCTCAGAAGAAGAACGGCAGCGCTCCCGTCAGGGCAAGTCTTCCCGGTGAAATATTCCTGGAGGACAGTATGATAGTTTCGGAGCTTGCCAGAGAGCTTAGGCTATCCACTCCGGAGGTTATCAAAAAGCTCATGACCATGGGCTTTATGGTAAGCGTCAATCAGACGATAGACTTCGACACCGCGGCGCTTGTTGCAGATGAATTCGGCGTAAAGGCGAGCCGCAAGGTTGTAGTGTCAATAGAGGATAAGCTGTTTGATGAACAGGTGGACGACAGCGAAAATCTCGTCGAGAGAAGCCCCGTCGTTGTTGTTATGGGTCACGTAGACCACGGCAAGACCAGTATTCTGGACGCTATCCGAAATTCAAATGTCACCGGCGGCGAGGCGGGCGGTATTACTCAGCATATCGGCGCATATACGGTCGATGTCAAGGGCAAGAGCATTACCTTCCTTGACACCCCCGGCCACGCGGCGTTTACCGCAATGAGAGCGCGCGGAGCTCAGGCTACCGATATAGCGATTCTCGTTGTTGCGGCAGACGACGGTATTATGCCGCAGACCATTGAGGCAATAAATCATGCAAAAGCGGCGGGTATTTCCATCATCGTCGCGATAAATAAGATGGACAAGCCGGGCGCAAACCCCGAGTCTGTCAAGCAGGAGCTTACCAAGTACGACCTCGTTCCGGAGGAATGGGGCGGCGATGTTATCTGCGTGCCGGTTTCGGCGCTTACCAAGCAGGGCATCGACGATCTTCTTGAGAATGTACTGCTCGTTGCCGAAATGGCAGACCTCAAGGCTAATCCCAACCGTCAGGCAAAGGGTGTAGTTATAGAGGCTAAGCTGGATCGCGGCAGAGGCCCGGTCGCTACAGTTCTCATTCAGAACGGTACGCTTCATACCGGAGATATAGTAATCGCAGGCACTGCGGTCGGAAGAATCAGAGCCATGATAAACGATAAGGGCAAGAACGTGACAGAGGCAGGTCCCTCCACGCCGGTCGAAATTCTCGGTATGGCAGAGGTTCCCGGCGCGGGCGATATCTTTAACGCCGTAGACGACGAAAAGATGGCGCGCGAGCTTGCCGAACAGAGAAAGAGCAAGGAAAAGGAGGAATCCTTCAAGGCAAATTCCAAGGTTTCGCTCGACGATTTGTTCTCCCAGATAAAGGAAGGCGTAAAGGATCTCAATATTATCGTAAAGGCGGATGTTCAGGGCTCGGCGGAAGCTGTCAAGAGCTCGCTTGAGAAGCTGAGCAACGACGAGGTCAGAGTCAATGTCATTCATAATGCGGTCGGCGGTATAACCGAGTCGGATGTAATGCTTGCGTCGGCGTCGAATGCCATTATTGTAGGCTTTAATGTCAGACCCGAGCGCGTAGCGGTGGAACAGGCCGAAAGACAGCAGATAGATATCCGCACATACAGGATTATCTACGAATGCATCGAGGAAATACAGGCGGCAATGAAGGGACTTCTTGCTCCCACCTTCAAGGAGGTCGTTCTCGGTCAGGCGGAGGTCAGACAGACCATCCGTGTACCCAGTGCGGGAATCATCGCCGGTTCTTATGTAATCGACGGAAAAATAACGCGCAACTCACAGATTCGCGTTCTCCGCGATAATGTTGTTATCTTTGAGGACAAAATATCCTCGCTTAAGCGCTTCAAGGACGATGCAAAGGAAGTGGCTCAGGGCTACGAATGCGGTATCGGACTTGAAAAGTTCAACGACATTAAGGAGGGCGACGTTCTCGAAGCCTTCGTAATGGAGGAAGTCAAGGCGTAAATCCGGCTTTGCGGCCGGAAAGGACGGAAAATGAAATACAGAAGAAACAGAATCAATGAAAGCGTCGCTCACGAGCTGAATGATATTCTCCGAAGCGTTAAGGACCCGCGCGTGACCGACAATTTCGTAACTATCAATGCCGCCGATGTCACGGGCGATCTCAAGCAGGCAAAGGTATATTTCGGTTGTCTCTCGGGCGACCCTAAGGAGGCAAAGGCGGGACTTGTGAGTGCCGCAGGGTATCTCAGACGTGAGCTTGCGGCAAGGCTAAATCTCAGAAATACCCCCGAGCTCAGCTTCTCTCACGATACTTCGGCAGAGAACGGAGCCCGCATTTCGGGAATTCTTAAGGATTTGAATGTCGGCACGGACATCGGAAAGGATGAAACGGTTGAATAAGCTTTTTTCGGAATTCAAGTCAATGATAGAGCGCGAGGATTTTGATAATATCCTTGTTGTTTGCCACGCGAGCCCGGACGGCGATGCCGTCGGCTCGGCGTGGGGACTTGCTCATGTCCTGAAAAGCTTAGGAAAGAAAGCAACGGCATATTGTACAGATCAGCCGGCTAAGCGTTTTCGTGTAGCCGGTGAGGTCTCGCTTCCCGAAAAGGTTGAACATGTAATAACTGTCGATACGGCAAGCAGCGCAATGCTCGGCGATTTTCCGTATCTTGAGCTTGTTGACTGCGCTGTCGACCATCATCTTGTCAATACCGTTTCGGCTCCTCTGAAAATAGTATCATCCGACAGTGCGGCCTGCGCGGAGATCATTTATTCTCTTGCCCTGTCGCTCGGATTCGTTCCCGACGAGTACTTTGCAGAGTGCATTTATACCGGCATTGCAACCGATACCGGCTGCTTTAAGTATTCAAATGTCACCGCCGAGACCTTTGAGATAGCGTCGGCGCTTATGCGTGTAGTACCGCGCGGATTTTCCGACCTCAATAAGGTTCTTTTCGATACGAGCTCTATGCGAAAGCTTCGTATGGAGGCATATGCCGTCGAGCATACGGAACTGCTTTATGACGGGAGAGCGGCGTTTACAGCGGTCACTATGGAGGTTAAGAAGAGCCTCGAAGCGGACCACGACGACTGTGATAATATCATAAATATAGTTCGCACCATAGAGGGCGTTGAGATTGCGCTTGTAGCAAAGGAAAAGGAACCCGGATATTTCAAGGTTTCGGTAAGAAGCGAAGACGGCTTTGACGCGGCGGCGTTCTGCTCGCGCTTCGGCGGCGGCGGGCACCGCAAGGCGGCGGGATGTTCGCTTCGCGGCAGTGTCGGCGAGGCGAGAGACGCGCTGGTTAAAGCCCTCGGAGAAGCGCTTGCATGAACGGCGTACTGAATTTTTACAAGAATGCGGGCATGACCTCGCACGATTGCGTAAATAAGCTAAGACGCATTTATAAAACAAAAAAAGTCGGACATACCGGCACGCTTGACCCTATGGCAACCGGAGTGCTGCCCATGCTCATCGGCAACGCCGTCAAGGCGAGCGAATACATAATGAGCGAAAAAAAGACTTATGTAGCCGGAATGAGATTCGGCTTTTTGACCGATACGGAGGATACTTCGGGAGTCGTTACCGAGTCGGGTGCAAGACTTCCCGAGATCGACGAGGTGAGAGCCGCCGTCAGTTCCTTTGTTGGCGGCTATATGCAGACTCCGCCGATTTATTCGGCAATAAAAAAGGACGGAAAGAAGCTCTACGAGCTTGCGCGGGCGGGAATATCGGTCGAGCGCGAGCCGCGCAGAGTGGAAATCTATTCGGCCGAGCTTCTGTCAAGACAGAATCAAACCGATTATTTATTTCAGGTGACCTGCTCAAAGGGTACCTATATCAGAACTTTGATAACAGATATTGCCGCGCGTCTCGATACGCTCGCGGTAATGTATTCTCTCACGCGTACCGAAACCTGCTCCTTTGATATTACAGACGCAGTCAGCCTCGAGAAGCTTGAGACCCTTGCAGATGCCCCTGCGGCGCTCGAGTCTCTTCTTGTGCCTGTCGAGAGGGTGTTTTCGGATTTGCCGGAGGTCAGACTCAATGCTTTTTATTCCCGTCTGGCAAAAAACGGTTGTGAAATTTATGTTAATAAGGCGGGCTTGGACAATAGCCTGCCGATTGGCTCAATGGTGAGGTTTTACGACGATACGGACGCTTTTTTTGCACTCGCCCGTGTGGGGATTTTTAATGATAAAATCGCGGTAAAGCCGTGTAAGTTTTTTATGTAACAGAATACTTTTCATCCTTGTGATAATACTAAATACGAAATAAGTATTTAGTAAAGGATGATAAGTATGAGAGCAGTAATTCTGGCAGGCGGAGAAGGAAAGAGGCTGAGACCTCTGACCGAAAAAACGCCCAAGCCATTGGTTAGGATTCTGACCAGACCGTGTATGGAGTATATCGTCGCCCTGCTGGGGCATTACGGCTATACTTCGGCGGCCGTTACGACAAGATATCTCGGGCAAAAGGTGAGAAGTCACTTCGGCTCAAGCTTTTGCGGCGTTGAGCTTGAGTATTTTGAGGAAAGCTCGCCGCTCGGCACGGCGGGGAGCACTAAGGCCTGCGAGAGCTTTTTATTGCAGGATGAGGACAGCGACTTTCTTGTGATAAGCGGCGATACGGTATGTGATTTCGATTTGAATTCCGCGGCAGAATTTCACCGCAGCAGCGGCGCGGATGTTACGCTTTTGCTTGCCCGCAACGATTCTCCGCTGGAGTACGGCGTCGTTGTCTGCGACAAGGACGGCAGAATAACAAGATTTGTGGAAAAGCCGGGTTGGTCGCAGGTGTCGTCGGATACAGTCAATACAGGTATATACATCATAAAAAAATCCGTACTTGCGGAAATACCCGCAAACGGTGAATTTGATTTTTCAAATGATTTGTTCCCAAGGCTATTAAGCTCCGGTAAGCGCCTTTTCGGATATGAGGCGGAGGGCTACTGGTGCGATATCGGCTCGATAGGCTCGTACTATAATTGCAATACGGATGCTCTCAGGGGAAATTTTGAAAGCTATCTCAGACCCGGGGGCAGCTTTTTCGGTTACGGTGCGGACTTGTCGTTTGTAGCCGACGGCGCGCGGATTTCTCAGGGCGCGGTAGTTAAGGGCAGTATCATTTGCTCAGGTACGGTCATAGCAAGCGGCTCGCTTGTGACCGATTGTATTCTGGGCGTCAATACCGTTGTGGGAGAGCATTGTATGCTCAAGGGCGCGGTCACGGACGAGGACGTCACCTTCGGTTCGGACTCGGTCGCGCTGACAGGCTCGGTTATCGGCGCGGATTCGACGGTAGAGGACGGCGCGTATGCCGACGGCTCTCCGTTGCCGGCAAACAGCGTTGTCAGACGTCCGTCGCTGGAGCATAAATCACGCGACGTTATTTACGACGATGACGTAATAGTACGCAATCCGTCCCCGGCTAAGCTTTTGCATACAGGCAGAGCGCTGGCTAATTGCAGTAATATTTCCATCGGCATAGTGTCAAAGTACGGTTGCCGCCGGAGCGGAGTGTTTGCCAGGCTTCTCGCCTGCGCTATTGCCGCCGAGAACAGAAACGCTCTCCTTTTCGGAGAGGGCGAAAGAAATTTTGCATCGTATGCGGCGGCACTTTTTGAAATTAACTGTTTGTATATTTCGGAAGAAAAGAGCGGTATAACCATATCGGTTTTCGGCTCTGACGGCTTGCCGCCGGTTCGCTCGTTTGAGCGCAGTATTGAACAGAATTTAGCACTGAGCTATGACAATAAACCGTTTCCCGAGCGAATAGGCAGGGTTACCGAGATCACTACGCTTGAGGACGGCTTGATGAGGCTTCTTCATCGGGAGATGGGCAGCGTCCCGCACCTTGAGCTTGCCATAGAGGGCAGTTACTCCGCCGAGCTGGTACGAAAGACGCTCATCTCACAGGGCGGTGTTGTAAAAAAAGACGCGCCTCTCAAGATCGAGCTGTACGACGGGGATATCAATATCTGCCGCGACGGTCTGGTGCTTTGCGGCTTTGATAAGCTCAGACTGCTGCTTATCCGCGACGCAGTAAAGCGCGGTACTAAGGAATTTTTTCTCCCGTTTGAAAAGAGCGGGATGTATACCAAGTTTATAGAGGACGAGGGCGCCTTGCTCAGTCCTTATCTGTCGCATCCGACGGATTGCTCGGATTCAATGGCGCGGCGCGGCTATTTTAACGAGCTGTGGCTGACCGACAATATTGTAGCGGCGGCGCGTTTTATCGGGCTGTTTTATGCGTTGGACGGCGATGTCCGCAAGCTTCGCCGCGAGCTTGATTTGCTGCCGCAGATTTATACCGCGGTGGATAGCTTTTGGTCGGGAAATACTAATAAGGCGAGCCTTTTGAAGAAGCTTTACAGTGATAAAAATGCCGTAGAGCTCGCCGGCCCGAGCGAGGGCGTAAATCTCGTTTTTGATAACGGCAGAGCGCTGGTAATGCCGAAAAAAACCGGCGGCTTCAAAATATATTCGCAGAGCTTTTCAGCCGAGGCGGCAGAGGAGATATGCGACATCGTATGCCGGAGGATATCCGGTCTTGACGAAGACGCCAACCCATGGCGCTGAATTTTGCGCCTATAATAAATCAACAGCCGCGCCCTTTGCGGAGCGGCATACATAGTTACATGAGAAAGAATAGAGGTAAATATGGCAAGAAGAAAGAAAAGAGCGGCTTCCAAGCTTAAGATAATACCGCTCGGAGGTCTCGGCGAGATCGGGAAGAACATAACCTGCTTTGAGTATGAGAATGATATCATTGTCGTGGATTGCGGACTCGGCTTTCCCGAGGATGATATGCTCGGCATAGATTTAGTCATTCCCGATGTCACCTATTTGCAGAATAACATAGAAAAGGTCAGGGGCATATTCCTGACGCACGGACACGAGGATCACATCGGCGCTCTGCCGTATGTTCTCCGCAGCGTTAATGTCCCGATATACGCTACCAAGCTTACTCTCGGAATACTGCAGAACAAGCTCGTCGAGCATCATCTCGATAAAAAGACAACGCTGAATGTCGTTGCTGAGGGAGAAACAGTAACGCTCGGATGCTTCTCGGTCGAGTTTATACGAGTCAATCATTCGATAGCCGACGCTGTCGCGTTCGGTATTACCTCGCCCGTCGGAACAGTTGTTGTTTCGGGCGACTTCAAGATAGATTTGACTCCGGTTCAGGGGAAAATGATCAACCTTACCCGCTTCGGAGAGCTCGGTAACGCCGGCGTAGCCGCCATGCTTTGCGAATCGACAAATGTTGAGCGCCAGGGATATACCCCTAGCGAGCGGACAGTCGGCAAATCGCTCGGCGAGATTTTTGACAATTGCGACAAGCGTGTGGTTATTGCAACCTTCTCGTCAAATATCCATCGTGTCCAGCAGATAATAGACGCCTCGGTAAATCATAACCGCAAGGTTTGCATTACCGGCAGAAGTATGGTAAATATCATAACGGCGGCGCACAAGCTCGGCTATATGAACATTCCCGAGGGGACGCTTGTTGAGCTTTCCGAAATGAAGCGATTTAAGCCCAACCAGCTTACTCTTATTACCACCGGAAGTCAGGGTGAGCCCATGAGCGCGCTTTACCGCATGGCATATGCCGAGCATGAAAAGGTTCAGCTCGGTCAGGACGATTTGGTGGTAATTTCGGCACATCCCATTCCCGGCAACGAAAAGACCGTCAGCAGAATAATCAACGAGCTGCTTCACCGCAACGTTACGGTGCTTTACGATCAGCTTGCGGAGGTGCATGTTTCGGGTCACGCTTGCCAGGAGGAAATAAAAACGCTTATAGCGCTTGTCCAGCCTAAAAACTATATCCCGGTTCACGGCGAATACAAGCATTTGGTGCGAAACCGCGAGCTCGCTATGGAAATGGGCATCCCGAGCACAAATATTTTTGTTCCGGAGATAGGAAAGACGCTTGAGCTCGACGCAGACGGAAATATGACATGGGGTCAGAACGTGCCGTCGGGCAAGGTACTGGTCGACGGCTTCGGAGTTGGCGATGTCGGCAATGTGGTTCTGCGCGACCGCAAGCACCTCTCTCAGGACGGACTTATCGTTGTGGTAGTAGCCATGGATGTGGCGAGCGGGCTCATACTCAGCGATCCCGATATAGTCAGCCGCGGCTTTGTGTATGTTAAGGAGTCGGAGGAGCTCATGGAGGCGCTCAAGAATACCGCGCGCTCCATTCTCGATAAATGCGATGAAAACGACACCTTGAATCAGAATACCATTAAGACAAGACTTCGCGAGGATTTGACAAAGTTCGTATATCAAAAGACTAAGAAAAAGCCTATGATTTTGCCGATTATCATAGATGTCTGAGTGTCATGACAGACGAGCGTTTTGAAAAAGCGGTACAAAAGGCGCTTGCGAGAGAACCCGATCCACATGAGATAGGCACGCTTTCGGAGCGCACCGTACACGCCGCGCTTAAGAATTATTTTGAGCCTGATACGGCGTGTCATGAGATTAAAATCGGCAGACATTTTGCTGATATCTATCGCGACGGCGAAATTGTCGAGATACAGACCAGGGCGTTCTACCGATTGGAGGAAAAGCTCCGTGCGTTCTTGCCCGAGTTTCGCGTCACTGTGGTTTTTCCGATAATTACAGAGAAAAAACTCTTGTGGATATCTCCGGAGACCGGCGAGGCGTCCAGGGTTCGCCGTTCTCCCAAACACGGAAATGCTTTTTGCATTTTGCCGGAGCTGTATAGTCTGCGAGATATGATAGACGACCCCAATTTGAGCTTTTGCCTCGCTTTTATCACAACGGAGGAGACAAGGCTTGCCTGCGGCAGGGCGCACGACGGCAAGCGCTTCGGAGCCAGGCTCATTTCGACTTTTCCTACCGGGCTTGTCGGTCTGTCATACATAAAAGGAAGTGCCGATTTGAAAAAGCTCGTGCCGTCCGTACTTGCCGACAGCTTTACACGGGCGGAGTTTGCACGTGCCGCCGGACTGTCTGAGCGCCGTTCGTGGTATGCGATAAAGACGCTTCTCGAGACCGGGATATTGACTCAGTGCGGCAAGTCTGAAAGAAAAATTATATATTCACGCTCATTTGACTGATAAATCCGCCGCCTTTTGCGACGGGTTTTCACTTTTGTCAAGGCCTGAGAGTCAAGATTCTTATCACAAAGTTAACAATTCGTATATTGAATGACAGAGCCCGGCGCTATATAATAGCCCTGTGCTTTTTATTACGGAGGATGAATATATGGCATTTAATAAAAAAATATTTGCAATGCTGCTTGAAAAGGCCAAGGGGGACCGCTCCTGGCGCCAGTTTGCCATAGATTGCGATATCAGTTATGTTCAAATGAGAAAACTCGCCAAGTGTCAGCAGGCTAATCCGCCGAGAACCAAGCTTATCAAAAAGATTGCCATGAACTCCATCGGCGATGTTTCGGAGGAGGATCTTTTGTTCTGCGCGGGCGTCAATCTTGAAAAAAACGAGCAGCTGCCGGCGGTTGTGCCGAGCGCGGCTAAACACGGCGAGATTTTTTATGAGAAGTATCTTTCGCTTTCAATGGGGCAAAGAAAAACGGTTATCGATTTTATCGATTTTCTTTCAAATAGATAGGACGGTTGGTTATGAATGAAGTTTTAAAGAATTATCTGAAAAAAACAGGCGACTCGGTTTCGGAGTTTGTCAATAATAATATTGATTCGTTTCTTGAGCCTCGGGAACTGAGAGATGCGTCGCTTTTGTATTTCAACCGTGGCGGCAAAAGGCTGAGACCGGGTCTCGTTTGCCTTGCCGCGGGACTTTTCGGCGGCGAAAATGCCGAGACAGCGGCGCTTCCGTGTGCGGCGGGTGTAGAGCTGTTTCATAACTGGACGCTTATCCACGACGATATTATAGATAATGACGATGTCCGGCGCGGCGGCAGTTCTGTTCATGTTGCCGTGGCGGCGCTTTTCCGCGATTGCGGCGAAAAGAGCAGGGAATACGGCAGGGATGTTGCGATATTAGCGGGCGACGCACTTCACTCCATGAGCGTTCGGCTGATGACAAAGCTTGTGGAAAACGGCGTTTCTTCTGAAATCGCGCTCAAGATAATATCTCTTTGCGAGGGTGAATATGTAAACCGCCTGCTGTGCGGCGAAACACTCGACACCCGTTCGGGTCTCTTTTCGGGAAATGTTATTTCCGAGGGCATAAATGAAGACGAGTCGCTCAATATCATGCTCGGCAAAACCGGCGCGCTGTTTGCTTTGTGCGCGGTCAGCGGCGCCATGATAGGCCTTGGAATTTCAGATGAAAGGGACGACCGTATCACAGCGCTGAAATGCTTTGCGGAAAACTGCGGAATAGCCTTTCAGCTTAAGGATGACATCCTCGGGGTTACCAGCGACGAAAAGACGCTCGGCAAGCCTATCGGCGGTGATATCCGTGAAGGCAAGGCCACGCTGATATTGGCTGAGGCTATCCGTAATGCCTCGCCCTCCGACAGGGAATTTTTCGAGCGCGTGGTCGGCAACCGTCAGGCGACTACCTCGGAGGTACAGCGTGCGCTTAGACTGCTGCAGGAGCTCGGAGGTGTGGATTATGCAGCCCGTCTTGCGGCGGACAGCATCGACAGGGCGCTCAAATCACTCGAAGTGCTTCCGCATAATACTTACTCTGAACTGCTTTGTATGTGGGCTGAGAGCATGTCGGCACGCAAGCTATAACTAAAATAAAGGAAACTTATATGAAAAAATTACTCTCCCTGTTATTTGCCGTTGTATTTGTCCTGTCGTCGGCCGGCTCTGAGGCCGCCGCAGACGGCATATATGATATTTCGCTGTCCTCCAACGGCGCATATCTCGTAAATCTCGATTTGGACACCGTTATTTTCGAAAAAAATGCAGATGTCCGTATGTACCCGGCGAGCCTTACTAAGCTTGTTACCGCGCTTGTAGTGCTGACCGATTGCAGCGACCTGAGCGAAGAAGTAACAGTTCCGAGTATCAGCTATTTTGCCGATGTATATGAGGAGAAGGGCTCAAATATAGCCTTGAAGCCGGGCGAGGTGCTGACCGTTGAACAGCTGTTGTACGCACTCATTCTTCCGAGCGCCTGCGATGCCGCCACCGCTCTTGCTTATCATTTCGGAGACGGCGATACGCAGAAGTTTTATGATAGGATGAACGAGCTTGCCGCCGATGCAGGCGCGACCGACTCGCATTTCATGAACGCCCACGGTTTGCATGAGGACGAACACTATTCGACTCCCCGCGATATCGCCATGGTGGCGAAAAAACTGCTGTCTATTGATGAGTTCAATACCATCATAAATACGACCAATTATGTTATTCCCGCAACAAATATGAGCGATGAGAGGCGAATTAAATACACTATTGAGATGCTGTTTGCCTCTAATCCGAATTATTATGAGTATATGCACGGTATTAAGTCGGGCTATACTTCTCTTGCCGGCCGCTGTCTGTCCTCCACCGCCGAGAAGGACGGAGTTCATTATCTTTTAGTGCTGATGGGAGCAAACCTCGGGGAATCAACCGAGCAGAACCTTGCTTATACCGACACGCGAAAGCTGTACGAGTACGCCTTTTCGTCGTATGAACGCAAGGATATCATCACGGCAGGAAAGCCGGTCACTTCAATTAAGGTTGACGGCGGAGAGATAGAAAAAATCGACCTGATTTCCGATAAAACGCTGACTGCCATGGTGGATAAGAATGATGAGATAACTTACGAATATAATCTTCCCGATTCGCTGTCAGCTCCTTTCGGCAGCGAAACCGTCGGCAGTGTTACCGTCAAATGCGGCGGGCGCGATATTTCCACACTCAGGCTTTATCCTGCCACCGAGGAGGTAGTAGCCGCCATGGCAGAGACGGCTGCGACCGAGAGCAGCGAAAAGCTTGTGGATCTCGCCAAGGATAAGTGGTTTGACATATTGCTTATAGTGCTTGCGTCGCTTGTAGTATTCATTGTTCTGTTTATCGCGGTCGCACGGGCATATCACAAAAAACAGCGCAAAAAACGCCGCCCCAAGAGGTATGTTAAGTAAATAATTCGACATTGAAAACAAAAGCATAGCAGTGAAAATCACTGCTATGCTTTTGTTGACTTTTTGTTCTATTCTTGCTCTTTAAGGCCAAACGGGAACCGGGCAAAAGAAAAGCCGCACGGCATTTAGCCGTGCGGCGGTCAAACCGATGTATTGAAAGCACAAGCGGTGTTGTTTCGGTGCTTTTCAGAACTTAACTGTGACTGTGGATGCGCTCTTGCCCTCAGGCTTTACAATGTTTCCGGCAATCTTGACGCCGTCAACAAAGACTCCCTTTTCACAGCCGTCGCCGACGCGCTCAAAGCGAACCGTGTAGCGTGTTCCGCGGAAGTCCTTCTCAACCGACCAGCTGTCCCAGCTGTCGGGTCCCATAGGAGCTACTCTGAGTCCTTCGTAGTCGGCTGCAACGCCGCAGATATCCTCAAATCCGAGCTTCATAAACCAAGCGGCATTTCCGGTAAACCAACCGTAGTAATTCTGTCCGAAGCGCGGGCTTGTAATTCCGTTGTAGAAGTTGCCGGTGCAATAGGGCTCGCTTGCACGCATGTTGTCGTACATCACGCGGCTGACCGGAAGAATATCAGAGAAGGTCTGATATGCGGTGTTGCGGTTGCCCAGCGCCGCGTCTGCCATTACCTTGAAGCTGACGGCGTGCTGATAAACGCTGGCGTTCTCGAAGGTGCCGGGACGTAGATATACGATTCTTCCGACATTCTCCTCGATATACGGCGGATAGAGAAGCATGGGGCCTATCGGTGTAGCGAGATGCTTTTCTATAGCTGCATAGATTTTTTTACACTTTTCTTCATCCGCAATACCTGTGAACATAGCCCATGTCTGAGCATTGAGGTGTATTTTGCCTTCCTTATTCTTGTGAGAACCGATGGGAGTTCCGTCGCCCAGTATCGCATATACATACCAGTCGCCGTCCCAGGCGTACTTGTTGATATTGTCCTTGAGTATCGCGCTGCGGCTTCTCATTTCATCTGCGAGGGCCTTTTCCCCTGTGAAGTCAAACAGCTCGGCGAGCAGGTTCTGTGCATTTACAAGCGCCATTGTAAGCCATACTGACTCCGCGCCTATCGACTTGCGGATACCCTCAAGGGCGTCGTTCCAGTCGCCGTCGCCGGCAAGGCAGCAGCCGTGCTGACCGCGCTTTTCGTACAGCATATTCATAGCCGCGAGAACATGGTCGCGGACGGTATCCCGCTTATCGGAATTAATATATCCCGTCACTTCATCAAGAATGGAGACATCGCCGGTTTCCTTGATGTAAGCGGTGAGCGGCATGGCAATCCACGAGCCGGAATCCATGTACTGCGCCATATCGTGACATCCGGAAACCATATCGTACTGTCTCGGGCAAACGCCGTCGGGCTGCATATAAGAGAGAGTGCGAATAAGTACTCTCCTTGCTTCCGTACGGTCGAGAAGCGAGAAGCCCCAGGTGTCCTGAAGCACGTCGCGGTAGCCCGTTATTGCGCCGCGTGTGTAGTAGAAGGTGAGGTGAACCTGGTTTTTGAACCAGTAATTCAGATAGCGTTCGAGGTTTTTGTCGGGAATATCACAGCGGATAGTGTTCTTGTAGATGTCCCACTTGGCGACCGATTTGTTCCACTCGTCCTCAAAGGCGCCGGCACAGGTATATTTTTCAATAAACCTATCGTTTTCTGCGCGGTCTTCGGTGATTCCGACTGCCGTATGGAATACTGTCTCGCCTCCGGGCGCGGTCTTGCCGTTTTTCAGAATAAGTGTGATATCCGGGTAGGTGTTCTCGTATCCGGTCCAGTTCACTTCCTTAGCACCTGTATATTCAGGAGAAACATAGCAGGAAATAAGCTCGTTCGGAAGCCCTATCTTGTCAGAGCTAAAGGTGAAGCCGTTTTTGCAGGTGTTTACCTCATTGCCGGAAATTTCGCGGGTGATTCCCTTCATTCCGAGGAAAAGGAAGGCCCACTGCTGTGTGGCCTCAAGCGTAAAGTCGCGTGCCTTTCCCGAAAGGTCGGTGATTTTGATTTCGAGACATTCTACCGCGTCCTCTACAGCGATATACAGCTTCATCTCGGCCTTGAGATCGCCTTCGAATACATCGCTTATTATGCTGTATCCGAGCGAATGGGTGGCGGTTATCTGGCTGTCGTTGCTGAAAAGGTCGTATTTCTTGCCGCTTTCGTTATCAACAAGCACCATTATACGGTTTTCGGTAAACTGGCGCGGAACATAATCGTAGCCGTCGGTATATTTTGTGATACGCAGCCTCATTGTCTTATATGCCAAAAAGCCCTGTCCTTTGCTGTTGGTTGCGACGCAGGCCTTGGCATTGGCCATGAAATTGAGCCACTGCTTCGGAGTATTGATATCTTCTACGATATACTTACTGCCGTCTTGAGAGAAATGTCCGTAGCTCTTGTCCTTATCATTGTACTGTTCGTCGGAATTCCAGAATTTTTTCGGATCGAAGGTATAGGAAATTTCCTTCTTGTTTTCAGTTTCGCTCACTTGAGTTCCTCCGTTATTTTGATTTGAAATGCCATAGTATTATACACACATCCCGATTATACAATATTTGCTGTTTCGGGGCAATAGCTTGCCGCTATTTATTTTCAAATTTCCCCTTCAGATGGATTTTTACAGGGAATTTGTTGCCGCATTTGGGGCAGGCTATGGTGTGCGAGCCGGAGATGCGCGGCACTCTCAGCGTACTCTTGCAGGCGGGACACTTAAAGTAGCAGTGCGTGCGGAATTCCTTGATTCTCGTAAATGCATTTTTCAGCTTTTTTGCTGCCGGACGCTGTATTTTCAGGAACTTTTCGTTTTCAATGCGGCGCCGCGTGATATTGCGGGAAAGCATGCGAAAAATGCAAAGTATAACTGCCGCGTCGCCGATTAACCATATTATAAGCGATGCCGTCGCAGAGCCGACAAATATGTTGACAGCCGCACACAGTATCCAAAGCACAATCAGCGCCGTTCCCAGCTGGTCGCGGCCGTATCTGCCGTACATAAAACTGTTTAACTTTTCCATAAATCTGTTCATCTCGGTTTGTTCCTTTTCATACAGTATAATAGTATAAATAATATGATATCAGGTATTGTAATCGGCATAATTGAATACTGTGTGAAGAATGTATTAAATGTCAGACTGCCGCGGTTGAAAAAAAGCCGAACGTATGCTATTATAGAACGAAACATCGGAAAGGATATCTGTGTATGCAAGAAAAATCAAAGTTGAGACTGGCGCTTGAGCTGTTCTGGGTGTTCTTCAGGATAGGCGCGTTCACCTTCGGCGGTGGGTATGCCATGATTTCACTCATAAAAAAGGAAACAGTTGAAAATAAAAAGTGGATACATGACGAGGATATTCTCGACATAGTTGCAATAGCCGAGTCCACCCCCGGTCCTATCGCCATCAATTCCTCGACTTTCATCGGATATAAGGTGGCCGGGATTTTGGGCGCTTTTTTTGCCACACTCGGAGTGGTGTTGCCCTCGTTTTTCATAATACTTGTTCTGTCGTTTTTTATCCGTCAGTTTGAAAGCCTCAAGGTCGTAAAATACGCCTTCACCGGCATTCGCGCGGGCATACTTGCGCTGCTTGTAAAGGCGTTTATGTCTATGGGCAAGGCTTGCCCGAAGAATGTAATTTCTTATGCTATCGCGGCTGCGGCGTTTGCGGTTGCCGTATTTACGGATGTTAACGTGCTGTTCATCATCATTGCGAGCGCTCTTGTCGGCCTTGTATACAGCCTGATATCCGAAAGAGTAGGCAAAGCAAGGGAGGGTGAAGAAAAGTGATATATCTTGAGCTTTTTTTGACATTCCTGAAAATAGGCGCGTTTACCTTCGGCGGCGGCTACGCTATGATCCCCCTCATTCAGGACGAGGTCATTTCCCACGGCTGGCTCGGGATGAATGAGCTGTATAATTTCATCGCGATAAGCGAAAGCACGCCCGGCCCGTTCGCAGTCAATATATCGACGTATGTAGGCGCCGAAATGGGCGGAGTGTTCGGCTCCTTCTGCGCGACTCTCGGAGTCGTACTGCCCTCTTTTATAATAATTCTCATTGTTGCCAAGTGCTATGAGATGTTCAAGAAAAATAAAATCGTCGCAGGCTGTATGGTCGGGCTGAAGGCAACCGTCGTCGGTCTTATTGCCTCGACGATAGTTTCTGTCCTGATAACGGTGTTTTTCCCGGAGGGCTTTTCGTTTGAACATATGATATCTTTTGGCTTTTTAAGCTCGCTTGTAATATTGGCGCTTGTGCTGTTTTTGCAGAAGAAAAAGCTGCACCCGATTCTTCTCATCGTGGTTTCGGCGGTGCTCGGCATTGCGGCGGGATATCTCGGTGAATTTATCGGCGCTTGAAAACAGGGCGATAATGTGTTAATATAAATCAAGGCCACTAAAGTGAAGTTGAAAGGAACCGTAAAATGAAAAAGACAGTTTTTCTCGCGTTGCTGCTTGTGCTTGTTATACTGACCGCGGCCGCTTGCTCCTGCAATATGTCTGTTGAGACCGGCGAGCCCGAAAAAACACAAGAAACCACCGGCGAACAGCTGCAGATTCTGACCGGAGATGCG
The DNA here is from genome assembly GCA_029006345.1 of Bacillota bacterium. Lineage (GTDB taxonomy): Bacteria > Bacillota > Clostridia > Oscillospirales > SIG627 > SUG1173. Next base: position 1,725 of record JAQXGK010000071.1, on the reverse strand, counting down.
CTTACCGAATTTACGGCGCCGGACACTCAGGAACGTGTAACGCAGGATATCGTCGTGGCAGTTCCCGTGGAGCCCGACGCCGACGGATATATCGCCGTTGAGCTGGAAAGCAAGTCTCTCGACGGCTATAGCTGGACCTGCAATATATCGACTGATGTTCTGAAATTCGTAAAGAATGAGACTAAAACCGCCGACGGAGAACAGACGGCAGCAGAGGTGTTCTATTTCGAACCGGCCGGTGACGGCTTTGCGAGTGTAGATTTTATTTACTCAAAAAGCGGTGCGGAAACCGGATATCGCATGATTGTGACAAAGTCCTTCAGCCTGCGTGAGGGCAGTATATCCATGATTGAGGATATGACGAGTGAATTGTTCACAGGCGAGGTTTCGGCTTGTGACGGCTCATCGCTCACGCTCGGCGACGGCGGTACCGATATGACGTTCCGGATTGAAAATATCAAGGTGCCGGTAGGCGAGGTTGTAACAGTCGTATATACCACCGATACGGAAACCGGTGAATGCAAGGTGAGCGAGATATATTCCGACGCCGAAGCGGGCGATATCGCAGAGTAAGATTGAATATTAAAGGGCGCGCGGTCATTTGGCCGCGCGCCTTGTTTTGTTTATTCAAATAACAGACTGACAGATTTATCTTTTATAGCATCGAGACGCTCCGCAGATAATGCCTTTTGGAGCTTTGTCAGCGCCCTTTTGTAATTCTCGGCGGAAAACGGAGCACGGTGTAAATCGTTGCCGAAAAAGTCGATCAGCCCGTTTTCCGCGAGCTTCAGCAGCTTTTTTCTGCCGCGCAGACGGGTAAGGCTTTGAATGTTCATCTGAATCAGACATCCCATGTCCCGCAGCTCCTTCGCCGCGCCGATATCGCAAATATACGGGTAGCGGTCGATGTGCGCTATTATCGGGGTCATGTTGTAGTTGCAGTACAGCTTTTCCAGATTGAGCAGAGTCTGCTCGGTCAGACGGCCCTCGGGAGGAAGCTCGGCGAGCAGATAACGCGTATTGCCGATGTTCAGTCCCTCCAGGCTTTCCAGATTGAACAGCAGATCGATAATGAATACCTCGGCGCCGAGCGCAAAGCGCATTTTCCGGGCTTCCGGCAGTGCGGTAAGCTTATTGTATGACAGTTCTCTCGACTTAATGAAGCCCGCGACCGATTGCTCGTATACATAATAGTGAGGAGTAAGAACAACGCAGTCGACACCGACTGCGTTAAGTTCGTTTATAAGCGCTGCACTTTCGCTTGAGCTGCGCGAGCCATCGTCAATTCCCGGGAGAAGGTGAGAATGGCAGTCAACTATCATTTCGAATTTCCGCCTTTGCCGTCGGAAACACTGCGTGCGGGAGCTTCGTCACTGCGCTTGCCGTAACCGTAACCGTAACCGTAGCCATAACCGTATCCGTATCCGTAACCGTAGCCGTACTTTTTGCCGTACTTTCTGCCCTTGTAATATCCGGCTTTTCTCTGAATATCAACCGAATTCATTACGAAGCCTATGATATTCGCGTGGATGAATTCAAGACTTGTTATAGCCTTTTTGACTTCGTCGTGTCTCGAATCAAGCTGCTTTACGACCAGCACTACACCGTCTGAGCATTTTGCCAACGGCAGTGCGTCCGAAACAATGTTGATGGGCGCCGAGTCTATTATTATAAAATCATACATGGTTTCGAGCTTCTTGATGATTTGCGGCACCTCGTTGCGGG
>JAQXGK010000070.1 GCA_029006345.1 Bacillota bacterium | reverse complement strand
CGACGGTCTGCCCGACGGCGCACGAACGGCGCGGCGTGCAGGAGTGCCTCTTGTCGGCGATGCAGATTTCTGTCTGGCATTTGACTGCTGAGCGGTTCGTATCTTCTGACCGCCTGAGCGCTCGGAGGGCACTTTTTCACGTGATGAGTCGGGGCGGCGTCTTGTTTGCTCGGAAGGTGCCCGACGGGCTTGAGGTATTGTTCGGGCTGTCCGGCTTTGTTCAATCTGTCGGCCGTTATGCTTTTTTTGCGAAATCGGTACTCGGTTATTTACGTCGCTTTGATTGCCCAAGACAAACACCTCTCCTCATATATTTTTGCATTATCTGATTTATTATAGCAAATAATTGCGGTTTCGTCTACTGTTTTGACGATTTTACTCTTGCGGCGGCGAATTATGTGGGATATACTGTTAATGTCATGGGAAAGATTATCTGAAAGGCACGGTTGAATGAATATAGCGGTAATAGGCGGCGGTGCCGCCGGAATGATGTGTACGGCGTTCGCGGCGCAAGAGGGCGCGGCGGTTACACTCTTTGAAAAAAACGATGTCCTCGGGCGAAAGCTTTTGATTACAGGCAAGGGAAGATGTAATCTGACCAATAATTGCACGGCTCGGGAGTTTATAGAGAACGTCCCGGGGGGCGGAAGATTCCTTTATTCGGCTATAAATGCTTTTTCAAGCTCTGATACCATGGATTTTTTTGAGCGCCTCGGTGTTCCCCTCAAAACAGAGCGCGGAAGGCGTGTTTTTCCGGTGTCGGATAAATCCGGCGATATACGAAACGCACTCGGCGATTATATCCGCAGTTTTCCTGATGTCAGCATTATCAAGGGAGAGGTTAAAAGTATAATAAAAGAAAACCAGGGCTTTTCCGTCGGTTTTGACGGTAAAAACATTCATTTTGACCGCGTGGTTATCGCGACAGGAGGAATGTCTTATCCTCTGACCGGCTCGACAGGCGACGGTTATCGCTTTGCACGGGATTTCGGTCACTCTGTAGTTGCACCGAAGGCATCATTGGTGCCGCTGACTTCTCCGGATAAGGTTTGCGCCGAGCTTATGGGGCTTTCTCTCAAGAATGTGTCTGTCAAGTTTTACCGTGACGGCGAGAAAAAACCTGTCGTCGAGGACTTCGGGGAAATGATGTTTACTCATTTCGGCGTTACCGGCCCCTTGATACTCAGCGCCTCGGCTCATTTGAGGGATATAACGGAGGGAAAGCTTTATCGTCTTTGCATCGATCTCAAGCCGGCACTTGACACAGCGGCGCTTGACAGGCGTATTCTTTCGGATTTTGAAAAATTCAAAAACAAGGACTTCGACAACTCGCTGTCGGAGCTGCTTCCAAAGAGTATTATTCCCGTTATCATCCGAAACAGCGGTATTTTGCCTCATAAGAAGGTAAATGAAATTACGAGAGCCGAAAGGGCAGCGCTTACAGACGCAATCAAGAACTTTTCTATTACCGTGAACGGAACCAGACCTATTGAAGAAGCTATCGTTACCAAGGGTGGCGTATCGCTCAAAGAGATAGACCCCAAAACCATGCAGTCAAAGCTGGCCGAGGGCCTGTATTTTGCCGGAGAGGTGATAGATTGCGACGCCTATACCGGCGGTTATAATTTACAGATAGCGTTTTCAACTGCTTATCTCGCCGCAGTTAATGCAGCAAAATGAAAATCCGTCAACCATAACTTTGCAATATGGTTGACGGATTCTGCTTTGTATGCTATAATTGGACCAACAAAAACAGAAAGGAGAGGTCAGGTGTTATCTACAAAAGACAGCGTACTTTCTGAGCTTATGAAAAGCCCGGGAAATGCCGTTTCAGGTGCTGAGCTTGCCCGGGATTTGAAGGTTACGCGCAATGCTGTTTGGAAAGCAGTATCATCGCTGAAAAACGACGGCTACAATATCCTATCCACGGCGAAGGGCTACGCCTTGCGAGGTGAATGCGATATTATTAATAAGCAGCGTATTTGCGAGTATATTCAAACCGACGGATATTGCGTACATATGTACGACAGTGTTGATTCCACAAATAATGTGTTGAAGAAACTGGCTCAATCCGGGGCGCCTGAGCTTACTGCGGTTATTGCCCGCGAGCAGACCGCAGGGAGGGGAAGACTCGGAAGAAGCTTTTTTTCACCCAAGGACAGCGGCATATATGTCAGTGTGCTGCTTCGGCCTGTGTTTGCCGCCTCTGATGCGCTAAAGATTACGACTGCCGTTGCCGTTGTCGTTTCTCAGGCGATTGAAAGTGTCTTGAATATTAAAACCGGCATAAAGTGGGTAAACGATATTTATTACGGCAGCCGTAAAGTGTGCGGAATACTTACCGAGGCGTCTGTCGATCTCGAGAGTGCCGGCATTGAATACGCCGTTGTGGGAATAGGTGTGAATGTTGAACCGCCCGAGGGCGGATTTCCTGATGAGATTTCGTCGACGGCAGACAGTCTGTGCGTTTGCGGTAAGGCAGATGTGAAAAACCGACTTGTTGCCGGGATACTTGACGGAATAGCACAAGCGCGGAGTAAGCTGACAGACGGCTCGTATGTTGCCGAATACAAGGCGCGCTCTATTCTCAAAGGAAAGAGTGTATCAGTGATAAAGCAGGGCGGTGAAACAGATGCGCTCGTTCTGGGGATTGACAACGATTTTAGACTTGAAGTCGAATATAATGATAAAAGGAGAGAGTCCCTTTCGTCGGGGGAAGTTAGAATCAAACTGAAATGAAGACAAAAGAAATAGCCTTGTCATCGCTTTTTGCGGCCTTGATGTGCGTGCTATCGCCGTTTTCCATTCCTATGACCGTTCCGATCAGTCTTTCGGTTCTCGCGGTTTTTATTACAGCTCTGTGTCAGCGGCCAAAGGCTGCGCTTGTGTCAACATTGGTTTATATAGCTCTTGGATCTGTCGGAGTACCGGTGTTTTCCGGCTTTAACGGCGGTATTCAGGTGCTGGCAGGGCCTACCGGAGGATTTATCATGGCGTACCCTATCATGGCCTTTATAATATCCTATTCGGTAAATCGTTTTACGAGACACCGTGCCGTTGCAAAGATTTGCTCAATGATAGTGGCTCTTATAGTTTGTTATGCGCTCGGCACATTCTTTTTCTGTGTGTCGACCAAGCAGGGAGTGGCATACGCGATCAGCGCATGTGTTGCACCGTTTGTACTCATTGACCTTGCAAAAATTGCTGCAGCATATATAATATCCCTGTTTTTTGACAAGACAAACCTTTCTAAGCTAATGTCGGATTGAAAAAATGAGGAGCATTTATGCTCCTCATTTTGCTCTTTTCAATATAGTATTGTATCGTTCCGGCGACAATGCAGGCTTGATTAGGGACATGGCCTTTTCATATTCGTTTATATAATGGGCGAAGGTTTCGGTTTTAAGAATGTCAAATCCCATTTGGGTGTAGATATAAACCGCTTTATAGCTCCAGGTCTGCGTATGAAGGTATATAGGCTCTGCGGTACCGAGCAGACGGACTGTTTCGCTGATGAGAGCTTTGGACAGACCGAGAGAACGGAATTTCGGGCGGACTGCCAACCAGTGCAGGGCATTCACATATCCTCGGGGATCTTTATCTCTCCAGGCCATGCAGGTGCCGCAGTATTCGCCGTCTGAATTAAGTACGAAAAATAATCCCTCGGCGAGCTCCTTCTCCATACCGTTATACCGCTTGTCAAAAGCGGTGAGCGCATCATCGGCACTGTCAAATTCAAGACATTCCGCTTCAATGGCCGCCCACTCACTGCGGTCGCTTGGCTGATACCGTTTGAAGTAAAAGCCGTCGGGAAGGCGCATCGGAGAATACCGGGAATAATCCGAAAGCTTCATAATTATATCTGCATACGGCAGTGATTTATCCAAATTTATACACATCCTTAGAATAACAATAAATTTAAAGAGAAGAATAAAAAACAAAACCCTTGAATACAAGGGTTAATTAACTCGATTCAAAGGTTTTACTGGAGCTGATAAGCCGAGTCGAACGGCCGACCTCATCCTTACCAAGGATGCGCTCTACCAACTGAGCTATATCAGCAAATATGGCGACCTGAAGGGGACTCGAACCCCTGACCTCTAGCGTGACAGGCTAGCGTTCTAACCAACTGAACTACCAGGCCGTATTAAATTAAATGGTGGGAGTTACAGGGCTCGAACCTGTGACCCTCTGCTTGTAGGGCAGATGCTCTCCCAGCTGAGCTAAACTCCCACACGCTGGAGCGGATTACGGGGCTCGAACCCGCCACCTCGACCTTGGCAAGGTCGCGCTCTACCAAATGAGCTAAATCCGCAGCTAAAAAAATATATTAATTTCGGGGAATGGTGCCTCCGGTCGGAATCGAACCAACGACACGAGGATTTTCAGTCCTCTGCTCTACCAACTGAGCTACAGAGGCAAATACTGTTGGGATAGACCGGAAAGTGTTTGTCTCTCTCGCAACGGATATGAGTATATCACATGCATTTGGACTTGTCAATATGATTTTTTAAAAAAACTCGTTTTTTTGAAAAGTTCATATTTACGTTTGTTTGTTGACACCTTTCGTCCGCAACGCTATAATTATAATACAGGTGTTAACAAAAAATCAAGAGGTTTTTTGAACTTTATGAAAAAAATATCTGATGAGCTGATCGAAGCTATTACCGACTTCATTTTTATAAACAGACAGCCAGAGCAGGCGGACTGCATTTTTGTGCCCGGAGGCTCGAATTCTGCCCCCGCCGTACTTGCCGCGCGGTTGTATAATGAAGGCTATGCACCGATTGTAATTCCCTCCGGAAAGGGCCCGTACGGTGTCGGCCGTTTCAGCGGAGATACCGACCGCGGCGTTTTTGATACCGAATGTGATTTCTACTGTTCCATACTGTCTTCGGAGGGTGTGCCTTCTGAGGCGATTTTACGTGAGGATAAGGCGGAGTTCACTAAAGAAAATGCGATATTGACGCGCAGACTCTGCGATTATAAGGGGTTTACCGTCAAAAAAGCACTGCTCAGCGTCAAGTCTTATCATTCAAGACGGGCATATACTTATTACGGAATGTATTTTCCGGAGGCGGAAATAATACCTGTCAGTGTTGATATTCCCGGCAGAGGCAGGGAGGATTGGTATCTGTCTGACAAGGGAATAGAGCGTATATGCGGTGAGGTAAGCCGTATGGCAAATCAGTTTGTTGATTTTTTGAAGGAGAACAAGGATAAATGAATGTTAAAAGAATGGCCTGTTTGGCATTGGCGTCTGTCGCTTGTCTGTCGCTTGTCAGCTGCGGCATGCAGACATATGTGCCGGACAAGAGCGAGGTAATAGCTGTGTACGAAAACAACTCTTCCTGCATGCTTGAGGCGGCTGAGGATATGATAAAGCTCGGCCGTGAAGTTGTAGTTTCACATACGGACAATTATGCCATAGACAGTGACGATCAGGCTTTTACGGAATATAAAGGGCTTTACATAAGCGATACCTTTGGCGGTTATGAGAAATATCAAAATGAAAATATAGAAAGCTTACTGACCGGCAGCGGGGCAAAGTCGATTTCGGTTACCAATTCCGACGGATTTTCGATAGTGGAGTTCAACTGCGGCGGAGGAGGCAAATATTACAGAGGAGTATATTACAGCTCGGATGACAGCATTAAGAATCTTGTTATTCCCGACGGACGGTTAATAGCATCGGGGGACGGATTTATATACGACGGCGACGAGGTGTACTATTATACAGAGAAACTGGATGATTGTTTTTTCTACTATGAATTGAATACTTAAATCAAAATAAGCTGCTTGTAAGAGCGGCTTATTTTGGCAATGTCGGATTTTTACCGGTTTGAATTGTTTTTTAGTTATGCGGCAATAATTTTTGTGAGGAAAAAACACAAAAAGGAGCCGCAATATTGTTTAAGAAGGTTGAAATCTGCGGGGTAAATACAGCTACGCTCAAGCTTTTGTCCAACGATGAAAAAAATGAATTGCTGAAAAAAATCAAATCGGGTGACAGCGCCGCCCGCGATGAGATGATAAACGGAAATCTGAGACTTGTTCTCAGCGTTATACAACGCTTTTCCGGTCGCTGTGACAATCCGGACGATCTTTTTCAGGTCGGCTGCATTGGTCTTATAAAATCAATAGATAATTTTGATATGTCGCAGGGCGTCAGGTTTTCAACGTACGCCGTTCCGATGATTATAGGTGAAGTCAGGCGCTATCTCAGAGATGATAATATGATTCGCGTCTCGCGCTCACTCAGAGATCTTGCGTATAAGGCTCTTTCGGTCAATGAGAGGCTTGCCGCGGAGCTGGGGCGTGAGGCGACGCTTACCGAGATAACAGATGAGCTGAATCGCCGACAGCCGATGCAGGGTACCCTATATACCGAAAAGGACGTGTCGGCCGCGCTGGATGCGGTGGTAGATCCACTTTCTCTCTATGAACCTATATATTCGGATAACGGAGACGCGGTATATCTTATGGATCAGCTTAGTGACCCGGACAATAATTTAGATAACTGGACTGAAAGACTGTCGCTTGACGAGAGCATGTCAAAGCTGACAAACAGAGAAAAGGAAATACTGCGAAAAAGGTTTTTTCTCGGCAAAACACAGATGGAGATTGCCGGGGAGATAGGTATAAGTCAGGCGCAGGTTTCCCGCATCGAAAAAGCAGCCGTATCAAAGATGAAAAGTGAAATATTGTGAATTTTGACTGCGGAAAAGGCTTCTGCCTGCCTCCGCAGTTGCTTTTGTTTGTGCGTATATGGTAAAAATATCAAATTAACGGCGGTGTTTATAGTACAAAAATAATTTAGCGTTTGACAAATATACAAAATTGATGTAGAATATTTGAGCAATATAGATAAGTAAAAATGACGGAGGCTATATGCCAAGGTTTTTTATTGACAGTGCAGACATGCCGACCGACGGTTACTGTTTGCGGGATCGAATACATATTTTGGGTGAGGACGCCTCTCACATTTCCCGTTCTCTGCGAATGAAGGCGGGTGAAAGTCTTGTTTTGTGCGACTGCTGCGGCAGGGATTATTATACAGTAATTGAGAGCATTTCCGGCGGCGAGGTTATAGCCCGTGTCGAAGAGGTGCAAAGCTCACGGGGGGAACCGCCGTACCGGGTGACGGTGTATCAGGGCTTGCTCAAAGGCGATAAGATGGATACCGTGGTTCAGAAATCTGTCGAATTGGGAGCTGAACTGATAATTCCGGTCAGATGCAAAAACTCTGTTGCAAAGCTCGACGATGAGGCGGCAAAAAAGAAAATACCCCGGTGGCAAAAAATTGCGTCTGAGGCGGCAAAGCAGTGCGGCCGCGGCAAATTGCCTCGGGTCGGCATGCCGCTCAGCTTTGATGAAATGAAGGGCGAAATGAAGTCTTGCGATGTTACTTTCGCCTGCTATGAAGCAGAAAAGCAGCACTCCGTCAAACAGTTGTTAAAGCGCGATTTCGGCAGTATTTCATTTTTTATCGGACCGGAGGGCGGATTGTCGCCGGAGGAATGCGAATGCCTTGCTTCATCCTGCATACCGCTTGTCACACTCGGCACGAGAATACTGCGGGCCGAGACCGCCGCAGCGACTGTTCTTTCGATGCTGGCGTATGAGAAAGAGCTGTGATTTACACGGCGCATGCTTGTCCTGATTCTCAATTTTTGACATAATAAATAAAAACATTTATCGCAATTTGTGAATTTTCTTCGCATAATGTTGATTCTTTACATATTGTGATGTATAATATTGTGCAAATGGTTTGCACGAT
>JAQXGK010000069.1 GCA_029006345.1 Bacillota bacterium | reverse complement strand
AACTGCTTTATATTCCGTTGTTTTTATGGAATCTGAAAACAAAAAGGGCGGGACTTTGATCCCACCCTTTTGACTTAGCAAATATCAGCCGAAGTATCTCTTTAAGAGTCCTGCAAACGCCTTGCCGTGACGAGCCTCGTCGCGGGCCATTTCGTGTACGGTGTCGTGGATAGCGTCGAGGTTTTCAGCCTTTGCCATCTTAGCAAGCTGTGTCTTACCCTCGGTAGCGCCATTTTCAGCCATAACTCTCATCTCAAGATTTTTCTTGGTGGAGTCGGTTACGACTTCGCCGAGAAGCTCTGCAAACTTAGCGGCATGCTCAGCTTCCTCATATGCCGCCTTTTCGTAATACATACCGATTTCGGGGTAACCCTCGCGGTGAGCAACTCTTGCCATAGCGAGATACATACCTACCTCGGTGCATTCGCCGGTGAAATTCTGACGGAGACCGTCGATTATCTCGGGCTTAACATCCTTTGCTACGCCGACTGTATGCTCGGCAGCCCATACCATACTGTCATCTTCAACTACCTTGAACTTTTCGCTCGGTGCGCCGCACTGGGGGCACTTGGAGGGAGCGGAATCGCCCTCATGAACAAAACCGCAAATTGCACATACATATTTCATGATTTATACTTCCTTTCGTATTTTGATTTGTCGGTACAATTATAGCGCCGGAAATTCAATATGTCAACGGAAAATTCGCTTAAAAAGTGTTGAATAATAGAATACCCTGTGATATTATTACATGGAAAAAAGAAAAATAAAATGTAAAGGAACAGAATATGCCTACCATCAGCTACGATAAGGCTTCGCGCCTGGAGTTTATGCGCCGCTGTGCCGCCGAGGGCATGGTGCTTCTTGCGGACGATGCAAAGAATCTGCCTTTCGGTAACGAAAAAGTTGCCGTTTTCGGAAGGTCGCAGATAGACACTATAAAGGGAGGAACAGGCTCCGGCTTTGTTTACTGCCGCCATACGGTAAGCCTTTTGGAGGGCCTGCGCGCAAGCAGGGTGAATCTCTATGAGCCGCTCGCTGCGGTATATGAGGAGTGGGTTAAGGCTAATCCTAAGGATGACGGCGCGGGCAGCGTATGGGGAAGCGGCGAGCATTCCTATCCCGAAATGCCGCTTGACAACGCCGTTGTAAAGGACGCCGCCGAGAATTGCGAAAAGGCGATTATTATCATATCGAGAATCTCCGGAGAGAATTTTGATATGAGACTTAAAAAGGGCGACCATTATCTGACTGACGGCGAGGAAGCGATGATATCCGCTGTCTCGGCTTGTTTCAAGCATATTGTGTTGCTTGTGAATACGGGCGCGCCGATAGATTTGTCATGCGTTGATAAATATAGCATCGAAACCGTACTGTATATGGGACAGGCGGGCGAGCAGACCGGCGCGGCTGTAGCTTCTATACTCGACGGCAGTGTCAATCCCTCGGGAAAATGCACACAGACATGGGCTGTCAAATATGAGGATTATCCGTCGCCCAAGGGCTTTTTCGGCAAGGAGGTAGTCTACCGCGAGGGCATATATGTCGGTTACAGGTATTTCGACAGCTTCGGCATACAGCCGCGGTACCCTTTCGGCCACGGACTTTCATATACCACCTTTGATATTAAAACTACAGCGGCAAGCGTCGAAAAGGACGTGCTTTCGGTTACTGTCTGTGTCAAGAACACCGGCTCTGTCGCAGGAAAGGAAGTAGTCGAGCTGTATTCGTCTTCTCCCGAAAGACTGCTTGAAAAGCCGTATCAGGAGCTTCGCGCCTTCCATAAGACTGCGCTTCTTGAACCGGGCGAGTCAGACGAATATACCTTCAGGCTTCCTCTTTCCGAACTTGCAAGCTATTCAACCGAACTTGCGGCTTATATCCTTGAGCACGGCAGATATATAATCAGGATAGGAAACAGCTCACGCAATACGGTGCCGGCGGTCGCGATTGATTTCGGCTCCCGGGACGGCTATACCGTCACCCGTCAGTGCAAGAATCTTCTTACGCCTACCAAGAAATTCCGCGAGATAAAGAAGCCAGAGTCGGAGCCGGCTTTTGAAAATTGTGCATTTGAACTGTCTGTCAGTGAAAAGGTCATCAAAAAGGAAGTTTGTAAATATACCGAAAAGCGCGTTCCGGAGGAACTCAAGCCAAAGGCAGGTGCCGGTCGCCTCACGCTGTTTGACGTCAAAGAGGGCAGAGCTACAGTTGAGGATGTCGTTGCACAGATGTCGGACGAGGAGCTTTCCAGATTTGCTAACGGTCATACCGAATCTGACGATGTCCCTGCGGACGACGGCAAGGGCCTTGTGGTCGGCGCATCGTCCCGAACCGTTATGGGCGCCGCCGGCGAGACCTGGAGCTCCGACAAGTATAAAATGCCCACTTCCGTAGTTGCCGACGGCCCAGCGGGCGTTAGACTCAATCTTCACGTCAAGGATTCCAACGAGCTCAGATACTGCAGTGCCTTTCCGATAGGCATGCTGCTTGCGGGCACATGGAACGAGGATATAGCTTGGGAGATGGGCAGAAGAATATCTCACGAGCTTACAAAATACGGCATAGACGCCATACTCGGACCGGGAATAAATATAGTAAAAAATCCCCTTTGCGGCAGAAGCTTCGAGTATTTTTCGGAGGATCCGTATCTTTCGGGTATGATTTGCGCCGCCGAGGTAACAGGCGTTCAGAAGTCAAGCTCGGGCAATTCGGGAACCTATGCGACTATTAAGCACCTTGCCGCCAACAGCCAGGAGAATCACCGTGTCGGCGGAAACTCCGTTGTATCCGAAAGGACAATGCGTGAGATTTATCTCAAGGCGTTCGAAATTGCAGTTAAGAAGGCACAGCCGAGATCGATAATGACCTCTTATAACAGATTGAACGGAGTGTTTACAGCAAACGAATTTGAACTTTGCAGTGATATCGTCCGCAGTGAATGGGGCTTTAAGGGCTTCTTTATGACTGACTGGGGCGGACTTGAGGATGCCGCTCTCTGCATGAGTGCCGGCAACGACATTATTATGGCCGGTTGGAAGGCTTGGCATATTAAGCAGGCTCTTGACAACGGCAGTCTTGAGCGCTCCTGCGTTCAGCGCTCGGTCGTCAATATCTTAAAGGCAGTTATCAAGACTAATTCCTTTAAGAAGCTGTATCGGAGCGAGAGAAAGTGATATGTTTCGGGCGGGCACAGCGAGCCCGCCCGATTTTTCAGAAAAATATGGTTTTATGTGTTGACAAATCGATATTCATGTGGTAACATAATCAAGTCCGAAATGCGCCAGTAGCTCAGCTGGATAGAGTGTTTGGCTACGAACCAAAAGGTCGGGGGTTCGAATCCCTTCTGGCGTACCAGTAATCGGCTTATCGACAAATCTTGCAAAAGGTTTGTCGATTTTTTTCTTTATTAGGATATATTGAATCGATACGGGACATTATTCTCGGGATGGAATTCTATACTTATTTCATACACAATTTGAGCTGTTCGGAAAACAAAAAATTACTGCTGTTTTTACTGATAGCAGCGGCATTTCACTTTGATTTATCATGATAAATTATGCTAATATTTATGTTGAAATATGTTGCGGTCGGGTGTATAATCAATTAGCAAAAAACTGAGTTTTTCTTTTACAAAAATAAACGAAAAGAGAGATAAAAACATGAAAACAGAAAAGCTTTTGGAAATCCGCAAGTGGGTGCGGGAAGAACTCGACATCTGTGTCGATTTTTGGCTCAAAAACGGAATGGATAAGGTGAACGGCGGCGTTTACACCTGCCTTGACCGTGAGGGCAAGATATACTCTACTGATAAGAGCGTTTGGATGCAGGGCAGATGCGGCTGGATGTTCTCGTATCTTTGCAATATGTACGGCGCAAAGAAGGAATGGCTCGAGGCTTCCAAGAGCTGTATCGACTTTATGGAAAAATACTGCATTAACCGCGAAGCGGGCGACAGAATGTACTTTACCGTGACTGCCGACGGCAAGCCTCTGCGACAGAGACGCTACTGCTTCAGCGAGGCTTTCTATGCAATCGCAAACGCCGAATACTCTCTTGCGGCTAACGATATGCAGGCGTTGGAGCGGGCAAGAAAGGCGTATGATCTCATTTATAAGCTCAATAACGGGCTTATTAAGGACCCGACAGGTTACGGTCCCAAGACAATTCCCGAGACAAGATCCGGCAGAGCCCTTGCAAATCCGATGATATTCTTGAATGTCACAAGCGTTTTGCGCCGTATTGACAAGGAAAATACCGCACTTTACGATGCGCGTGCAAAAGAGTGTGTTGAGGAGATATTCAAATATCATTTCAAGCCGGATATGAAGTGTACGCTCGAAAACGTCGGCCCCAACGGCGAATTCAGAAGCGATGTGACCGAGGGAAGGATAGTTAATCCCGGTCATGACATCGAGTGCTCCTGGTTCCTCATGGAGGAGGCAAATTACGAGAATAATGACGAGATACACAAGACCGCCGAGACTATTTTCAACAACGCATTTAACGCCGGCTGGGATAAGGAATACGGCGGACTTTTGTACTTTATCGACTGCCTCGGCAATCCGCCCGAAGCTTATGAGCACGACATGAAGCTCTGGTGGCCTCATGACGAGATACTGATAGCAAGCATGATGCTTTACCGCGATACCCGCGACGAGAAGTATTTTGATATTTTCAATACTACGCTTGACTATTGCAAGAAGGTGTTCAGCGACCGCGAATTCGGCGAATGGTACGGTTATCTCCGCCGCGACGGCAAGCCCACCATGCCCTCCACTAAGGGTTCTACCTTCAAGGGCCCGTTCCATCTTCCCCGTATGCTCATAATGGTCGACAGGATGATAGGCGAAATAGTCGACAAGTGATTATTGAGCAAAAATGATAATATATTTCTCTTGCACCGCATTAATGGTTGCGGGGGAGGGGCAGAATGGATAATTTACATATCAAAGCGGGATTGACAGAAAACGATCGTCAGTCATTCCTAGAACAGCTTTTGCAGAAGATCATAGATGTTGATGCCGAAGCTCAAAAAATGACCGAAAAAGCTGAGAATCTCAGGACAAATGCCGAGAGCGAGCTTGAAAAGAAGAAAAGGGCATTTGAGGAAAGCTATAGGCTCTTATCGGAAAAAGAGCTTGAAATATTTCGGGCAAAAACTGCGGCAGACTCAGAAAAAAAGCTTTCTGAGTTTGCGCGTATCTACGTATCTCAGAAGGAAAGACTTCAGAAGGCTGCAAGTGACAATCACGAACGATGGGTCAATGAGATTTTCGGCTTTGTAACTGAAGAGTGATCGGAGGTGACCGGCGTGCTGTCCGGCTTTGCGTCAAATTCAATACTTGCCGTCATCCGGACTAAGTACGGCGCTTGCCTGACCGAGCGGAATTTCCGCGATATGTCGGCGTTGCATTCGGTGCCGGAGGTCGCGGCTTATCTTGCTTCCCGGACAAGATACGGCGAGGCGGTTTCCGGGCTTGACTTGTCGGGTATCAATCGATCGGGTCTTGAACGGGCGTTGAAAAATTTTCTTCTGGACGAGATATACGACGTCTGCCGTTTTGAAAAATCGGTCGGAGAAAATATGTTCACCTGCATTATAAGAAGGCTTGAGGTAACAGAGCTTTTGAGCTTTATGCGGCTGTTTATTTCGGGAAATGCGGACAAGTACACGCCGAGAGATAATTATATCTTCGACCAAATGTCCGAAATTGATTTTCCGAGACTGTTGCTTGCAAAGTCGCTTGACGATATCATCGCCTGCGTCAACGAAAGTGAGCTTGTGAGAATTCTTAAAGCTCACAGCGGTAATCAAATGCTCTCGTCTGATTTTACCGTGGTTGAGGCGCTTATGATGAGATATCTGTATTCGTTTGAGCGGGATGTGATGTCGCGGGATTTCCGCGGCGAGACCCGCCGCGATCTTATGCGGGGACTGAGCATACGTGCCGATATGCATAACCTTGTCAAAATCTATCGCTCGAAAAAGTATTTTGCGGTTTCAAACGATCTGCTGGCAAGCGAGCTTGTCGAGACCGATGAATTTGTTTCCGGTGCTATGTGGAAGCGGCTGGCCGCCTCTGCCGACGAATATGAGTTTTTCACGCTTTTAAGGCAGACCCGATACGGCAGATATTTTGCCGACAGAAATTCGGATTTTGACAGAACGGCAAAGATAATTCAAAACGACTACTTCAGGCGCAGGATTCGTATGTCCCGCAGTCCGGCTGAGGTTATGCTCAGTTATGTTTGCCTTATGGAGACAGAGATAGCAAATATTACTATGATCATTGAGGGCGTACGTTATTCGGCGCCTCAGACGGTATTTGATAAAATGCTGATTTTAGAGTAAAGGGGGTGTGCCGATGTCTGTAAGCAAAATGAAAATGGTCAGCGTTACCGGCAAGCTCGAACATTTGGACGAAGCTTTAGCCGAGTGCATAAAGTGCGGCTGTTTTCATCCTGAACAAACAGCGGAGATGGTGGACAAAAGCGGATTTAAGCCTATTACCGACGATAATCCGTTCAGAACAAGGCTTGGTCAGCTTCTCGAGGTGCTGAGCGACTGTAATGTCGAGCCGGAGTACATCGGTTCCGGTGATATGACAGAACAGCAGGCGAATGAATTTTTGACATATCTGCACGATCAGCTTGTTGTTGTTCAAAACAGAAAAAAAGAGCTTGACGAAGTGCTTGCAAGGGATGAAAACGCGATAGAGCAGTTGAGCCATTTCGAGTCGCTCGATATTAAGCTCGACCGCCTTTTTAACTGCAAATATATTAAGACTCATATAGGAAGGCTTCCGGCGGAAAGCTACAGAAAGCTGAAAGCTCTGCCGGATAATCCGTATGTTATATTTCTTCCGTGTTCGCTTGACAACGGCTACTACTGGGGTATGTATGTTTGCCCCGAGACCTATAACGAAGAAGCCAATCGTTTTTTCGCCTCGCTGTTTTTTGAGCGTCTGCATATAGACGATTATGATGGCACTCCGGCAGAAGCAATCGCACATCTGACTGCGGAGACCGACGAGACCAAACAGAAGATTGAAAAGCTGAACAGGATAATCAACTCGTATTTTGAGAAAGAACACGACCGCATAATGCACCTGTATTCGTACCTCAAGCATAAAAGCGATATTTGCGACTACAGACGATGCTGCGCGAAATATAAGGACTACTTCATGCTTATCGGCTGGGTCCCTGCAAAGAGCTTAGACGGTGTCTCCGAAAGACTGACAAAAATAGATTCGGTCGAAATAGAGTCGGACGATCCGGAAAACATCAAGAAGTGCTGTCCTCCCAGCCGGCTGAAAAACAGATTTTTCTTCCGACCGTTTGAAATGTTTGTGTCCATGTACGGACTTCCGGGTTACAATGAGGTAGATCCGACGGCGTTTATCGCTGTCACCTATACACTGCTGTACGGTATAATGTTTGCCGACCTCGGTCACGGCCTGGTTTTGTCGGCAGCCGGCTTCATAATGTATAAATTAATGAAGATGCAAATCGGAAAAGTTCTTATTCCGTGCGGCATATCGGGAGCATTTTTCGGTATTATTTTCGGCAGCTTTTTCGGATATGAGCACGCGCTTGACCCATTCTGGAGGCTGTTGGGATTTGACGAAAAGCCAATTGATATTATGAGCTCGTCAACCATGCTGCTCGGCATGGCAATCCTTATCGGCTCGGCGCTTGTGCTTTTGTCGATGTGCGTGAATATATATTCGTCCTTCAAGCGCCGCGATATAGCCTCTGCGGTATTCGGGCAGAACGGCTTTGTCGGCATAGTGCTGTATATTAGTATTTTTATGCTGGCGGCGCCGCTGGTTGTATCGGTGGAATTGCCCGCGACCGGACCGACAATTGCCCTTATTATGTGCGTTGTACTTATTTTCTTTCGCGACCCCCTCGGAAAGCTGGTTTGCGGAAGACGCGATTGGAAACCGAAAAAATTGGGCGAATTCGTGCTTGATAACGCCGCGGAAATGTTTGAGGTGCTTTTAAGTTATATAACCAACAGCATAAGTTTCCTGCGCGTAGGTGCCTTCATTCTCGTTCATGCAGGTATGATGATGGCATTCTTCTCAATAGCGGATATGTTTTCCGGCACTGTCGGCTACTATATCGTAGTCGTGCTTGCAAACATCCTCGTCTGCGTTCTTGAGGGACTGTTAGTCGGTATTCAGGTGCTGCGTCTCGAGTTTTATGAAATGTTCAGCAGATTTTATATCGGCGAAGGCAGGGAATATAAGCCCATGTCTGAAAAAGCCGTTGTTGTA
>JAQXGK010000068.1 GCA_029006345.1 Bacillota bacterium | reverse complement strand
AGAAAAGTGAATATCGCTTTCCTATACGAAAAAGCTGCACTGAAAAGTGTGGCTTTTTTGTTTTGATACGGACTCGGCTGATGCACGACTGTGAAAATAATATAAAAATTATTAACATATTGACAATTTTTTTGTGAATGGGCTACAATTTATTTCAGATGATCTATTTCGTCAATTCTTGAATGGAGGTAAAAAAATGAAAAAGTTCAAAAAATCACTCTCTGTATTTCTGGCTTTGCTGTTTCTTATGACCTCTATGCCGGTCGTTCAGTTTACGGCAGCGCCTGTTGTTACAACAAAAAACCAAGAAACCGAAAAGGCTTTGCCTGTTTTGCCCGACGGCTACAGCTTTTCGGGAAGAACCTTTATTGATGAATACGACAATACCTATTATTATATCGAAAGCGAGCCGAGCGAATACGGCCTTGTTCTCGGACACTGGATCGACGAACACGGTAACAAAGTGGACGAATATGCCGATTCTGCTGTTTGGGCAGATGATACGTCAGACAAGGATCCTGTTTCATTCCCGTCAAGCTATGACGCAAGAGACTACGGCTATATTACCCCGGTGGAAGATCAGATAGGCGGTACCTGCTGGGCGCATGCGGCAGCGGCTTGCATTGAAGCAAATGCAATTAAAAAAGGGATTGTTACAACCGCTGACATATCTGAATATCACACCGTATGGTATAGCCAGAACGGCTATTTTGAAGGCGAAACAGACTCTGCAAACGACGGATATATTGCCAGCAGTGTTTTAAACGCGTTGAATGCCGGCGGCAACGTATATGATGTTGCCGACGCAATGTTAAACTTTGCAGGTGCGGCGTCGGAAAGCAAGTACCCTATGTCATCCACGCTTGTGACCGATCTTGCTGGTGAAATGCAGGGGATTTTCGACTACAGCGAAAAATACACACATGATATTGTTTTGAAGAATGTTATTTCATGTAAAGCATCTCAAGAAAATATTAAAAATCTGATTCTAGAATACGGAGCCGCTTATTACAGCTACTACTCCGACAGCAGTTATTATAACTACTGTACAAACGGTACAGAAAACTATACCGCTTATTATTATCCGTCGGCGCACACAACGAATCATGCAATAACGGTTGTCGGTTGGGACGATAATTTCAGCACAACCAATTTTGCTGAAGACAACAGACCTTCTGAAAACGGCGCTTGGCTTATTAAAAACAGTTGGGGTACAAACTGGGGAAACAGCAACGGTTACTTTTGGATTTCTTATGAGGATAAGAGCCTTTACAGCACAGCATGGGCGTTTGACACTGATTCTGCTTCCGATTATGAAAATGTATATATGTACGACGGCTTAGGTAGCGGCAGAAGCATTTCGGCTGTTGCGTCGGCTAATGTGTTTACCGCTGCTTCAAACGAATATATTACAAAAGTTGGAACCGGTGCAGGATACGGCTTTTATGACAATACTGATTTTAATTATACCGTTAAGATTTATAAAGATCTTCCGAGTGACTATACCTCTCCTGATGACGGAACGCTTGCTTATACGCAAACAGGCAGTACATACGGCGAGAGATATATTGATATTACCGGCAGTGTTGAACTTGTTCCGGGTGAAATCTTTTCTGTTGTTCTTGAATGCAGCGTAGTTAACGTTGAAGGCTCCGGCTCCGAAACCGTTAAATATAACAGTAAGCCTAACGAAAGCTTCTATCAAACCTCGGATGGTGTTTGGCATGATTCAAACGCAGCAGGTTATAACAACACTTGCGTAAGAGTAATAACGGATAAGCTTACGGAGGGTCCGTATACCGTTAAATTTACCTGCCCAGGAAAATATAAGGAAAAAAGAACAGAGGAAAACGGAATCGTCGAGCTCCCTGCAACAGAAGGTTATACCTGGACATTTTTATATGACGGTAAGGCATTTGACGGAACAGGCGTTGACAGAGACATGACGGTTGAAACCCACTGCTATAAAACAGCAGGTGAAATTTCACCCGATTGTGTATGTACAACGGAATATAAGTGTATTTTCTGTTCGAGAGACATTCTTCCGCCTGTCACGGTACATGACCTGCTCATAACAACAATCGCTCCTACGGCAGACAGCCCCGGATATAACGAGAATATCTGCAAAAGCTGCGGCTATAAATATAAAGACGCTTACAAGTTCTATGACGGAGCGGTCGGCGGAACAGAGAACGGTTTTGCATGGCAGATCGTTGACGGAGTTCTTTCAATTGTCGGCACAGGCAGTCTGCCTGATTACAGTTCAACAGTCGATGCACCGTGGTATCAATATGACAGCCAAATCAAGTCGGTAATTATAGGTGAGGATATTACACGAATCGGAGACTATTGTTTCAGAGGTCTTTATATGTCCTCAGAAATCAGTTTTCCGTTGTCACTTGAGGAAATCGGTGAATATGCTTTCATGAATTGGATGAGTCTCAAAACGATTGAAATGCCGGAAAACCTTAAGACGATTGATTTCGGAGGCTTTTTTAACGATGCTCATCTTAAAGAAATAAAATTTAATGATAAAATCAGCAGTCTCGGATGGTATGCTTTCGGCTATTGTAGTGAGCTTGAGGAAGCTGTAATACCTGGTACCCTATCATATTGCGGATCGAATATTTACTATTATTGCGACAATATTAAGAGAATTACGGTTGAGGAAGGCATAACAAGTCTTAATAATCCGATTATTACCTGCACCTACGGTAACAGTAAAATTGAAGAAATTATAATTCCGTCCACCGTAAAAAGCATCAGCTCTTCCGTATTCAAAAATCTTTATTCCCTAAAAAATGTCACTGTTTCACCCGATAACGAAACATACTGTTCTGTTGACGGAATCGTTTTCAACAAGTCTATGACTTATCTTTACTACTATCCGTCGGGCAAGGACGGCGTGTACTATAAGGTGCCAGACGAGGTATCGGTTATCGGAAGCTACGCTTTTAATGCTTTGCAGAATCTTAAATTTCTTGATATGTCATGTGCGGCTGTCAGCTTACCTGCATACACAATATATAACAACTATTCACTTACAAATATTATTCTTCCCTCAGGTCTTTCAACCCTTAGATCGAACACGCTCTATGAAAACAGAGCGCTTTCAGCAGTGTATGTTCCCTCGGCAATAACAACGGTAGAGTCAAAAGCTGTTTACACTTCGTCGGGCACGACTCCCACAATATATACAGACAGTGAAAGTGCTGCCGCCGTTACATTTGCACAAGGCTATCCTTATGAATACGTCGCAACACACACATCTCACAGCTTCGATACCCTTGCTTACGGCAAAGACCCCGACTGTGTAAACGGCGGAGAAACCATTTACACCTGCGAATGCGGTCAGTTTGCATACAGTACACAGCCGTGCACGGGAATTCATACTTATGAATGGGTTGTTGATGCTCAGCCTTCATGCACCGAAACCGGAACAAAGCATCAGGTCTGCACCGTCTGTGCGGCAACCGCAAGTGTCGGTACTGTCATTCCCGCAAACGGTCATACTAAGATTGTTACTAAGCAAGCAAAAGATGCTACCTGCACCGAAAACGGCAACACGGTTGAAGAAAGCTGTTCCGTCTGCGGTGCCGTGCTGACTGCAAGCACCGTAATCCCGTCAAAGGGTCATACGAAGAGTATAACCAAAGCGGCAAAGGAAGCGACCTGTACCGAAACGGGCTATACGGCGGAGGAAAGCTGCTCGGTCTGCGGCATCGTTCTGACTGAAAGCACGGTTATTCCGATGAAAGAGCACACGAAAGTGATTTCCAAGCCGGCAAAGGACGCTACCTGCACCGAAACAGGCTATACCGCTG
>JAQXGK010000067.1 GCA_029006345.1 Bacillota bacterium | reverse complement strand
CATAGAGATCGTCAGCCGAAAGATAAACGAGATATACCGGGAAACCCTCGGTTGATTCTATTCGCATGATTACGCCCTTGGACCTGACGAATTTTGTCCGCCGGACAAACTATCCTGCCTTATACAAGTTTCTGTAACTCTTAAATAACTGAAAATCACCCGCCGCTAAAAAGCGGCGGGTGATCAATTTTACTTGTTTGTATAGACATTTTCGTGCTTGAGCACTGTCGCAATCGTCTTAAAGAAAATCTTTACGTCAAGAATAAAGCTGACATTATTTGCATACCAAGCGTCCTTTAAGCGCTTTTCACGCACAGTGGCGTTATTGCGGAAATACGCCTGTGTGTAGCCGGTTATCCCAGGTCTGACCTTCATCTTGTCGACCTCGTCCTCTTTATAGGTCGGCAGTGCTTCATAGCCGCTCGCACGCGGTCCGATTATACTCATATCGCCCTTAATCACATTTAGTATCTGGGCAGTCTCATCGATACTGGTCACCCGGATAATTTTTCCTGTTTTTGTCACGCGGCTGTCGGCGGCGCTGTTGTAAGTGCTACCGTCTGCGTTCAAAATATTCGGCGCATTGACCTTCATCGAACGGAATTTATACATTTTAATGCGCTTGCCGTCTCTGCCGATGCGATCGGCCTTGTAGAAAATCGGGCCGCGGTCTTCAATCTTGATTGCAAGTCCGACTACTATGTAGATGATAATAAAAAACGGAAATCCGATGAGACAAAAAATCAAATCGATAATTCTCTTGACAACACAGGAATAAAAGCCGTGGCTTCTGTCCTTCCCTGTGACTAACATATCTTCTGTCATATCAGCATCTCCTCGTTTCTTGGTCAATAGCCTTAAGCGCACTGTCTGCCTTGCGTACAGCTTCGTCAAAGGTTTGTGCGGTGGCAACCACATATCCGCAGCCGTCAAGATTTGTGTGATATTCGCATATCTCATCGCCGACTGCGTAATGATGACAAACCTCGACGCCGTATCGCTTCTCTATAGCCTTCATATCCGGCATTGCCGCAACTATGCCGGGGCTGAGTGCAAGTATTCTCGTCACTACAATTTGTCTGTCGGCTGAGGGAGTCATATCAGTCGGGTCCCCCAACGTAGCTCGAATCAGGTTTCCTATGTAATCAATGCCTGTTCCAAGCGGAATTATGTGTGAGCCTATCAGGTTTCCGCCCATACGCGCACCTATGTCGACAATATGCACGCTTCCGGCCTCGGTAACCAGCAAATCCATATTAACGCTTCCGAAGTCTATTCCGAGAGCGATAACCGCGTCTTCAACGGCAGTTTTGATTTTTTTCTCGGTATCAGCAGGCAATCCCGACGGTATCGCATGTCCCAGTTCGGCATAATACGGCGGTTCGGTCATCCATTTTTTCATCACCGCCATAACATGCACCTTGCCGTCAATAACAAAGCTTTCGGCTCCGTACTCTCTGCCGTTTATAAATGTCTCGACCACCGCACGGTGTGTCAGAGAATTGTCCATGGCAAATCTGCAGGCCTCGTCAAGCTCCTCGGGGACGCAAACCTTGCCGGCGCCGCGGCTTCCCGAGCTGTCGCAGGGCTTTACCATGACAGGATATTTGATTTTATCCGCCAAATCCCGAAGGTCGGTGTCGGGGTCGACCTCGTAAGACCTGTCGGTATCGTCCGCTCGGCTCTCAAACAGTCGCTTTTTTATCTCGTATTTATTCTTTACAAGGCAGGCTGCACCGT
This sequence comes from Bacillota bacterium, assembly GCA_029006345.1. Lineage (GTDB taxonomy): Bacteria > Bacillota > Clostridia > Oscillospirales > SIG627 > SUG1173. Next base: position 402 of record JAQXGK010000067.1, on the reverse strand, counting down.
AGTTTATGCCCTTCAGCCCCAGCTCCCGCGCTATATACGACGCCGTAATCACGCCGAAATCCGTAGCCGCGGTCATAACGCCGTCCACCATGTTTTCTCTCGCGTACTCAAGGCAGGCTTGCTTGTTTACGATATCTATGCACTCATGCCTGTCGCAAAATTCAAATCCGACTGCGTTCGGATTTCCGTCCAACGCATATACGGCGTAGCCAAGCTGTTTTGCCCTCTTAATTACAAAGGTCTGAAGAAAACCCGCACCGATCATAAGTAGTTTTTTCATCAGTACATCCTCATATTATTTTGCAACTCCATTACATTTTTCGTAACATTTGTCGGTTGCGGAAATGATGGCATTTCTGAAGCCTTTTTCTTCAAGGGCGGCAACACCGGCTATGGTGGTTC
>JAQXGK010000066.1 GCA_029006345.1 Bacillota bacterium | reverse complement strand
GGCGGCATAATCTCCTCCGCCGTAGACGGTATAATATGCGCAGAGGCCGTTATCGGAAAATATAAGCAAAATTGAACAACACTATTGACATACTCTGAAAAGGGTATATAATTATAGCAAATATGAGAATTATTCTCATATTTGCTTTTTTATTGTGAGGCTGTCATTTATGGTAAAAAACGAATACAGTACAGCTCAAAAGCGCACGCTGCTTGATTTTCTGAAGTCAAATTCCGACCGCGACTTCACTATAGACGAAATAATACTTGCCATGACGCTCGAGAGTGCAGAGGGGCTTGTATCCCCCGCCAAAAGCTCGGTTTACCGGCAAATCAAAAAACTGTGCGAAAACGGTTTGGTCAGGCGCTTTGAGAGCAAAGACAAAAACTCCTTTGTATATCAATTTATCGAAAGCACCGAGGAATGCGACCGCCACTTTCATCTGAAATGCGTTCGCTGCGGAAAGCTCTACCACGTCGAATGCTCGTTTCTAGACAGCGCAAAGGAGCATATCCGTCACAAGCACGGATTTGTTATAGGCGAGAACCAATCCATACTCTACGGAGTATGCGAAAAATGCAGACAAACCGAAAGATAAATAGAAATTATGAAAAAAATATTTCACCTCATATCAGCTCTTGTTTTTGTGATATTAACGCTCACGGCGTGCTCCGGCGAAACGCAGACGGAAAACCATAAGCTCAAAATCATTTCGACGGTATTTCCCGGCTACGATTTCGCAAGGGCGGTGGCCGGCGACCGTGCCGAAATAGAAATGCTGATAAAACCCGGAAGCGAGTCCCATTCCTACGAGCCGTCGCTTACCGATGTTTCAGAGATTAAAAAATGCGATATATTCATATATATCGGCGGCGAAAGCGACGAATGGGCCGGCAATATACTTGAAAGCACCGGCACGGACGGCATGCGCGTAATTGCAATGACTGATTGCGTCGAGCTCCATGACGAGGAGACGGTGGAGGGCATGGAATGCGAAACAGAGGACTGCGATGTCAATGACGCGGACGAGCACGTCTGGACAACTCCCCGAAACGCCGAAAAAATACTGAATATAATTGCGGACGCAATGATAGAAACGGACAGTGAAAATGCCGATTATTACCGCCGGAACGCTCAGGAGTACAGTCAAAGGCTTCGCGCCCTGGACGGCGAGCTTTCTCAGGTAGTTGAAAATGCAAAAAGAAAAACTCTCGTATTTGCCGAGCGCTTTCCCTTCCGCTATCTGACAGAGCAATACGGACTTGACTACTATGCCGCCTTCAAGGGCTGCTCAAGCTCAAACGAGCCCACTCTCGCCACGGTGTCCTTCCTTGTGAATAAAGTCAAGGAAGAAAAAATACCGGTAGTATTCTACATTGAATTCTCTACCGAAACAGTGGCCGATAAAATATGTGCGGAAACCGGAGCCAAAAAGCTCTTGCTGCATTCCTGCCATAATGTTACCGAAAGCGACTTTAACTCAGGCGTAACTTATATTGACTTGATGGAACAAAATGTGAATAATCTCAAGGAGGCGCTCTCATAAATGGCACTAATAGACTGCCGCGGGGTTTCGCTGGCATACGACGGAAAAACCGTTGTAAGCGGGCTTGACTTTCAGGTCAACAGCGGCGATTATCTCTGCATTCTCGGTGAGAACGGCTCCGGAAAAAGCACGCTCATCAAGGGACTTTTGAGATTAAAGGAGCCGGTTTGCGGAAGCATAACCTACGGTGACGGTCTCAAAAAAAACGAAATAGGATACTTGCCGCAGCAGACAGTGATACAGCGGGATTTTCCGGCAACGGTTTACGAGGTAGTACTGTCCGGCTGTCTTTCATCGCTCGGAAGGCGCTGCTTTTACGGAAAAAAAGAAAAGTCTGCTGCTCTGTCAAATATGGAGAAGCTCGGCATCGGCGATATTAAAAACGCATGCTATCGCGAGCTTTCGGGCGGTCAGCAGCAGCGAGTGCTTCTTGCAAGGGCTCTCTGCGCAACAAAAAAGCTGTTGCTTCTCGACGAACCGGTTGCCGGGCTGGACGCCCTTGTGACCGGAGAGCTTTACCGTCTGATAGAAAAGCTCAACCGCGAGACCGGCATTACCGTGATAATAGTGTCGCACGACATGTCGGTTGCCGCAAAAACGGCAACTCATATCCTCCATCTCAAGCATACCCAGCTCTTTTTCGGCACTCGTGAGGATTATATGAAGAGCGCCGCAAAGGACATTTTATTCGGAGGATTTCAAGCATGAGCCTAAGCGATATTTTTACAGATCCTTTTATTTTAGGGGTGTTTCTGACGGCGCTGGTTGTCGGCATACTTATATCCCTCTGCTCCTCTCTGCTCGGCGTCAGCCTGGTGCTCAAACGCTACTCCATGATAGGCGACGGACTGTCGCACGTCGGCTTCGGCGCGCTGGCTCTTGCGACTGCTCTCGGTCTCAACCGCGACTACGCGCTCGAACTGTCGGTGCCTATTGTAATAATCGCGGCGTTTTTCATTCTGAGACTGAGCGACAGCTCAAAAATAAAGGGCGACTCGGCGATAGCGCTTCTTTCCACAAGCGCTGTGGCTGTCGGTATAATCATATATGATTTTTCCACCGGCGTGACCACAGACATCTGTTCGAGTCTGTTCGGCTCTCAGTCTATAATCACTCTCACCACAAAAGACCTCATTCTCAGCGTGCTTCTGTCGGTGACCGTTATACTTCTCTTTGTTTTTTCATACAACCGACTCTTTGCCGTAACCTTTGACGAGAGCTTCTCGCAGGCGACCGGATTGAATACAGGTCTGTACAAAATGCTGATATCGGTTCTTACGGCGGTAACCGTGGTTATCGGTATGAAAATGATGGGCGCTATCATAATTTCCGCCCTTATTATCTTCCCCGCCCTCAGCTCCATGCGGCTGTGCAAAGCCTTCAGAAGCGTGATAATATGCTCAGCGGCAATTTCTTTTTTCTGCTTTACAGTCGGTTTTATAGCCGCCTGCCTCTTCTCTTTGCAGACCGGTCCGTGCGTAGTGCTCGCAAATCTTGCGGTATTTATAATAATGAGCGTAATCAGCACGGTAAAAACAAAAGTCAGTAAAAACTGAATACTTTAAGCGGCTTTTTCTTCAAATAAGCCGCTTTTTTATTTGTAAATCATGTAAAAAAGCCCGAATTTTAAGGCGATTTGCCAATATTGTGAACAATATGTTAACATTGAACGGAAAGTATTGATTTTTATCTTGTGCGACTATACAATACATCGTGTTAGCACTTCAAGGCATAGAGTGCTAATTAAACAAAGTTAATAATTATATGATATAGGAGGAAGAAAAATGTTAAAACCACTTGCAGACAGAGTCGTACTCACAATGGTTGAGGCAGAAGAAACAACAAAGAGCGGCATTATCCTTGCCGGCAATGCAAAGGAGAAGCCCTCGGTAGCAGTCGTCGTCGAGGTAGGCCCCGGCGGGCTTGTAGACGGCAAGGAAGTCAAAATGACCGTTCAAAAGGGTCAGAAGGTTATCACAAGCAAATACTCCGGCACAGAGGTTAAGCTCGACGGAACAGAATACGTTATCGTTCGTCAAAGCGACATTCTCGCCATAGTAGAGTAATAACGATTTATTTAGGAGGAAAAGCATCATGAGTAAGGAAATTGAATACGGCATTGAAGCCAGAAACAAATTGCTTGCAGGTATCGACAAGCTTGCAAATACAGTAAAGGTAACTCTCGGACCGAAAGGCAGAAATGTCGTTCTCGACAAGAAGTACGGTTCTCCCCTCATCACCAACGACGGTGTAACAATCGCAAAGGAGATCGAGCTTGACGACTCTTTTGAAAACATGGGCGCTCAGCTTGTACGCGAGGTTGCCGTTAAGACAAATGACGCCGCAGGCGACGGTACCACAACTGCTACCATTCTGGCTCAGGCGTTCATCCGCGAGGGTATGAAGAACGTTACCGCAGGCGCTAACCCCATGATAATCAAGAAGGGTATCAAGAAGGCTTGTGATAAGGCAGTTTCAGCTATCATTGCAGATTCCAAGAAGGTCAGCGGCAAGGATGACATAGTTCGTGTCGGCACCATCTCCGCAGGCGACGAAATCGTCGGCAAGCTTATCGCCGACGCAATGGAGAAGGTTTCCAACGACGGCGTAATCACAGTAGAAGAGTCCAAGTCCGCCGAAACCTTCTGCGAGGTTGTCGAAGGAATGCAGTTCGACAGAGGCTACATCTCCCCCTACATGGTTACCGACACCGACAAGATGGAAGCAGTCATCGACGACGCATACATTCTCATCACAGAGAAGAAAATATCCAACATTCAGGAAATACTTCCCCTTCTTGAGGAAGTTGTCAAGGCAGGCAAAAAGCTCGTTATCATCGCAGAGGACATCGAGGGCGAGGCTCTCTCGACAATTCTCGTCAACAAGCTCCGCGGCACCTTCACCTGTGTCGGCGTAAAGGCTCCCGGCTTCGGCGACAGAAGAAAGGAAATGCTCCGCGATATCGCTATCCTTACCGGCGGCGAAGTAATCAGCGACGATCTCGGCCTCGACCTCAAGGAGACAACCATGAGCCAGCTCGGCCGTGCTAAGCAGGTTAAGGTCGACAAGGAAAACACCATCATTGTTGACGGTGCGGGCAGCAAGGATGAAATAAAGGCTCGTATTTCTCAGATTCGTGCCGCTATAGAGACAACCACAAGCGACTTCGACCGCGAGAAACTTCAGGAAAGACTTGCTAAGCTCTCCGGCGGTGTAGCCGTAATCAAGGTCGGCGCCGCAACAGAAACCGAGATGAAGGACAAGAAGCTCCGTATCGAGGACGCTCTCAATGCTACCCGTGCGGCTGTTGAAGAAGGCATCATCCCCGGCGGCGGAGTTGCTATTCTCAACGCCATACCCGAAGTCAAGAAGCTTCTCGACTCCGTCGAAGGTGACGAGAAGGTGGGTGTCTCCATCGTGCTTCGCGCTCTTGAAGAGCCGGCTCGTCAGATCGCGGAAAACGCAGGCTTTGAGGGCAGCGTAATCGTAGACAAGATAATGTCCTCCGGCAAGAAGGGATACGGATTTGATGCATACACCGAGACCTTTGTTGATATGACAAAATCCGGTATCATCGATCCTACCAAGGTTACACGCTCGGCAATTATGAACGCTTCAAGCGTTGCCGCAATGGTTCTTACCACCGAGGTAATAGTAACCGACAAGAAGGAGCCGTCTCCCGCAGGCCCCGCTGCTCCCATGAACGGCGGAATGGACGGAATGTATTAATCCCGC
>JAQXGK010000065.1 GCA_029006345.1 Bacillota bacterium | reverse complement strand
TTTTTCGCAGTTTGAGTATTATATTATTCTTTTTTGTAAATGTCAATGATATTTTTAACATTTTTTACTTGAAATTATTATTCATTTTGCGACCTTGACAAATACAAGTGAATATATTACAATAATTTTTATATTGGGGTGTCGCCAAGCGGTAAGGCACAAGACTTTGACTCTTGCACTCGCGGGTTCGAGTCCAGCCATCCCAGCCAAAGCCCCAAAGGCATATGTCTTTGGGGCTTTACTTCTTAACTGTTCACTTTTCACTCTTCACTAAACTTGCCTTTGGGGCTTTGGAAGTAATAAGTAATAGTGAATAGTGAAGAAGTATTGCGACTTTGCCGATTTTATGCTATTCTAAAACCAAGGCGGTGATGATATGGGTTTATTAGATGTATTTAAGAAAAAGAAGGTTGAATTGACAGAAGAACAACTAAAATGGAATAAAATGTGGGAGTTGTGGACTGAAGAAAGAGTTAAATCGCCATACGCCGAACTAATAAATTATCAAAGTGAAATCAATAATGGCGGGCACAGCCAGTATTTTTGAAATGTAGAAAATGTGAGTGGTTTGCAAAAAGAAATGTCTGAATTACAAATAATTCTCACACCAATTTTAAGAGAGAATCTTAAAAAAGCATATAAGGCATATTTAATACTAGAAGAAAATGAAGAGGATGAAAAAGCAGAAGAGATTTTAGAACAGTGTGATGATATTTTTTATGAAAACGAAGAACTAATTAATCATTTGTTAGAACAATATGCCAATGAATTAGAAATCTAATTATTTTACATTAAATCCTCGGTTTTTGACCGGTTCTTTTTTTGAACAACATAGCCAGAAAAAAAGCACGCGAAAGCGTGCTTTTTTCAACGAAATCCACCCTGACGTGTGGGTGAAATATTGCTTTGCAATGTGAAATTCTCGCTATGCTCGGGTGAAATCGTGACCGGTGGTGTGAATATAAGAAAATTATATTTCTTAGGCATTCTGATTATGAATAAATTATGAACAACAGTATTTACCAAAGACTGTTATATGCGAATAATTGATATGAGGTAATTGAGGATACATTAAATATGGAACAGGAAGGTAACGCAAAATAGTATATTGAATTGAATTTTGTACAATATTATAAAATTATAAAATGCTTATTATCAGATTAGTTTTGTTATGTATGTCAGCGCGTAAAATTATTAAGTCATTAAAAAAATTAGCAAATGATTCGATTTATTATGAACCGGATGCATTTTTAGTATTTCAATCCTATATTGAATTTAGTTATTAAAGTATCAGCAATTAAATGTAAAGACGGTACAAGATAACTAACATAAAACGAATAACATTATTTTTGATATTTTGATTTGTGATAAATGTCAGATTGATTTGTAAAGATTATATTGCAGTAAAATACAAATAACTTAATAAAGTCCGGTGATATTTATGTTCTATCAATTCATAACATCAAACATGCTATCATCATAGGATTTTCTATAATGTTCCCCGATTTATACAAAATTTTCATTTTGTATAATAATTAATTTAGAAATATATCGCCTTCTCAATGAATTGGTATTCTGTTTCTATTCTTCCCTCAGTGCAAAGTGTATAATCAAAAAATGAAATAGTTGACGCAGGTTCAGATTTATATCTGAACCTGCGTCTTTTCTCTTGAAATATCGGTTGCATGTGAAATTTTATTTTTCACGCAATTACAATCGCTTTTATTCCAAAATACAGCAACACTATTATACCGAGAGCAATTCGATATATACCGAAGGCCTTGAAATCGTGCTTCTTGATATAGCTCATGAGGAATTTTACGGAAAACATGGAAACGGCGAAAGCAACCACCATGCCGAGTGCAAGCGTTGCTGCTTCAACGGCGGTAAAGTTTAATCCGAATTTCAACAATTTCAGAAGACTGTCACCGAACATTACAGGAACAGCGAGGAAAAAGGTAAATTCAGCTGACGCAACTCGCGAAACTCCGATAATAAGCGCTCCTATAATGGTTGCTCCCGAACGTGAGGTACCGGGAATTATTGCAAGTATCTGAAATAGTCCTATGATAAACGCCGTTTTATATGTTATTTCGCTAAGTGTTTTTACCCGCGGCTGTGTAAGCTTGTTGCGGTTTTCAATTACAATAAACAGAATACCGTATATTATCAACGCCAAAGCAATAACTACAGGTGTGTGAAGGTACTCATTCACAAAATCATCGATTGTAAATGCCGCTATAACCCCCGGTATGCAGGCAACGATTACTTTAAACCAAATGGAAAAAATATCCTTTCGGATAACAGGCCCTTCCCTCTTTTTGATCTGGGACAGGTGAAAAGGCCACATTTTTTTCCAAAACAGCACAACAACAGCAAGTATTGCGCCGAGCTGAATCAAAATAAGAAACATTTCCTTGAATTCTGCGCTCATATCAAGCTTCAGGAATTCGTCCGCAAGAATCATGTGCCCGGTACTGCTTATCGGCAGCCATTCGGTAATACCTTCAATGATTCCTATGATTATGATTTTAATTATCTCAATAAGCTGCATAAAGACCTCCATTATTTACGCAAGAGGAATTAGTCCGCCGTAATCAAATAGCTCATTATTTGACAGACTTAATAAATCGACGCCGTGATTTTTGCAAAATGCTTTAATGAAGTGATAATCGGGATGGTTTTCGATTTTTCCGAAAAAAGCAAGCACATTACTGCTGATTTTTCCGCAGGCACCGCCTATAAAACCGTAGTTGTAGCCATTTAGTCGGACGCTTCCCTTTTGTATAAGTAATGCATCTATTCCTACCGTCCTTACCGCATTTGCTATGCTTTCATCCTCGGTTATAATTGCGGTCTCGCTGACAATTGCCGTTGAGCATTTTGCATATCCCTGCCTTGTGTCTATCGGCGTAAAATGAGCATCGAGAAGCGACGCTGAAACGTACTTTTTATTGCAGACTGCATATTTGCCGATGATGGCGCAATTTAATAAAACATCGTCGGGATATCTGCGTCCGAATTTCTCGGCAATTTTAACTGTTTCCACCGGATACCCGTCAAACGAAGCATTGCTTCCCTCTCCGCAGAGCAGCTTATTATCTCCGATATGAAGAAAAGATATATCCGGGTGATCGCTTATAGGGCTGTCGACAAATCGATTGGGATATACATACACAGCCGACACGCCATGTCTATATAATTCGTTTTTTATAGCCTCGTCCATCGACTGTGCGGCAAGCACGAGTTTTACAGGCTGTTCCGGCAGATTGGGTTTCTTCAAAAAATTCATTTTTTATAAGCCCTTATTACTCCGATGCGTATCAAAATAACATTCTTACACAAAATATATTGAAAGTGATGTAAATTATATCACATGCTTTTTAAAAATTCAAATTAAGAAAGGATAATATATGCAAAAGAGCATACTTGATAAAGAAGAATATATAAAATTCGCGGAGCATAGGGCCAAAAGGACAAACAGCGTGAAAAATACTGCGGCGGCATTCATCGTAGGCGGTCTGATTTGCGTGCTCGGTCAGCTTTTGTGCGACTTGTATATGATGATCGGAATTAGCGAGGACACATCCTGCTCATTGGTGTCGATATCTTTGATTTTCCTTTCTTGCCTTTTTACGGCACTGGGATGGTATGACAGGCTCGCACTTATAGCCGGTGCAGGAACACTGGTGCCGATAACCGGCTTTGCAAATGCGGTTATATCCCCTGCCCTTGACTATAAGGCTGAGGGATTGGTCGCCGGAATGTCAGCAAAAATGTTTATTATCGCCGGACCGGTTATAGTTTACGGCACCATTGCCTCGGTGATTTACGGACTGATTTATTATATTTGCACTGTATTGTTTTAGGGGTAGATAATATGAAGAAGATATATAGTTTCACTAAGAGGCCGACGATATCGGCGACATCCACTATTGTAGGTAAAGAAGAAAAAAACGGCCCTCTCGGTGAATATTTTGACTGCTGCCGAGACGACACCAAGTTCGGTATGCAGACATGGGAGCTTGCTGAGAGCGAGATGGTGCGTATGGCATTTGATACCGTGCTCAAAAAATCAAAGCTGTGCGAGGATGACATAGATATCATTTTTGCAGGAGATTTAATAAATCAGTGTACTTCGACAAGCTTCGGACTTATTGATAAATCCATACCTTATGTCGGTTTGTACGGCGCATGTTCAACTTTTGCAGAGGGACTGATGTCGGCCGCTGTCTATATTGAAACCGGATTCGCAGACACGGCGGCCTGTGCGACGTCCTCTCATTTTTGTACTGCGGAGCGTCAATTCAGATTTCCTATCGAATACGGCTGTCAGCGCACTCCGACAGCACAGTACACCGTGACAGGCGCGGCTTCCGCCATATTAAGCACCAAGGCTGAAAGTCCGAGCGGTGTATATGTTATGGAAGCTCTGCCGGGAATAGTGCGCGAATTCGGCATCAAAGACGCAAATAATATGGGTGCGGCAATGGCTCCCGCAACGGCCGACACCATTGCCCGGTATTTTTCTCTGAGCGGTAATAAGCCGTCTGATTTCGATATGATTTTAACGGGCGACCTCGGAGCGGAGGGCTTTGAACTGCTCAAAATTATGATGAAGCAATACGGCTACGAAATGGGTACGGGCTTTAATGATTGCGGTCTGATGATATATGACTTGAAGAATCAGGACGTCGGTGCCGGCGGTTCCGGATGCGGATGCTCCGGTGTAGTTTTCGGCGGATATGTTATGGAGCAGTTTATGTCGGGAGCCGTTAAGGACGTACTGCTTATAGGAACAGGTGCCCTTCTCAGCCCGACAACGGTAATGCAAAATCTGCCTATTCCCGCAGTAGCGCATCTTGTTAGATTAAAAAAAGATTGACAGAAAGGATCATTTCTAATTATGGTATATCTTAAGGTGTTTTTAGTAGGCGGGCTTCTCTGTGCCATAGCACAGTTGCTTATAGATAAAACAAAAATGACGCCCGCTCGCATTCTTGTGACCTATGTTGTAGGCGGCGCGGTTTTATCGGCGGTAGGACTGTATGACAAGATAGCAGACTTCGCCAAGGCAGGCGCTACGGTGCCGCTGATAGGCTTCGGGCACCTGCTTGCAAAAGGCGCAAGGAGCGCTGTTGAAAATGAAGGTCTCATCGGAGCGCTTACAGGTGGACTTACTGCGTCGGCCGGCGGTATCTCGGCGGCAATAGTGTTCGGATATATTTTTGCTTTGCTCTTTAACTCAAAGCCTGACCATAAATAATGAAATTTACGTAAAAAAGTAAATATCAGCATTTACAAAACCTCCCTTTTAGTGTATACTGTCAGTGAATACAACAGCACGGAGGAAAGCAATATTGGTTTTGCAATTAGAGCAATCCAGACAGAATATGAAGGAGCTCGGCCAAACTATTGCCGAGATAAAAGATACACTCAAGATCGATTCTCTGCATGACGAGATCAATGATCTGGAGGCAAAGACTCAGGTAGAAGGCTTTTGGGACAATCCTCAGGAGTCGCAGACGGTTTTACAGCAATTAAAGGATAAAAAAGAGCGTTACGACAGCTTTAACGAGCTTGAGGAGCTGTATGTTTCTACAAACGAATTGCTCGAGATGGCTATAGAATCGGACGACGAAAGCCTTACCTCCGATATTCTGTCGGACATAACAAGGGTTGAACAGCTGTGCGGCGAGCAGAAGATAAAGGTGTTGCTTTCCGGAGAATATGATAAAAACAACGCTATTATTTCCATTCACCCCGGAGCGGGCGGCACAGAGGCGCAGGACTGGGCGGAGATGCTTTACAGAATGTATCTCCGGTTTGCCGAGAGACGAGGCTATAAAACTAAAACGCTTGATTATCTCGACGGCGACGAGGCGGGTATTAAGAGCGTTTCCTTCCTGGTCGAAGGAAACTTCGCATACGGCTATCTCAAGGGTGAAGACGGAGTGCACAGACTTGTCCGTGTGTCCCCTTTTGATTCATCCGGCAGACGGCATACTTCTTTTGCTTCGGTTGAAGTCATGCCGGAATTCAATGATGAAATCGAGATAGAAATACGCGATGAGGATATTAAAGTCGAGGCTCACAGAGCCTCAGGCGCCGGCGGTCAGCATATCAATAAAACAGATTCGGCTATCAGAATAACTCACATACCTACCGGTATTGTCGTTGGCTGTCAGACTGAAAGAAGCCAGCTTCAGAATAAAGAAACCTGTATGAAAATGCTCAAGTCTAAGCTTCTCGAAATCAAGGAAAGAGAACAGCTTGAGAAGATAGACGACATCAAGGGAATCAAGACAAATATCGAGTGGGGCGCACAGATAAGATCATATGTATTTATGCCGTATACGCTTGTAAAGGATCACCGTACCGGATGGGAGGACGGCGATATAAACAAGATTATGGACGGTAATCTCGATGAATTTGAAAACGCATTTCTCAAATATAAGAGTGAAAGTAAATAATTATTTAGAAAAGAGGTTATAAAAATGAAAAAATCCAAGTTTATTTTAGGTATCACGCTCATTGTCCAGTCCTTTAGCTGCTTTATTATGTTTATTCATTTCTATAGCAAGAGAAAGGATCTTGCACGCACGTTCTTTGCTCTGGGATTGGTCGGCGGTCTTGCCTCTGCCTATGCTTTCTACTGCGATTATACGGAAAAGAAGGAATTCGATGCACTTGCCCATGATTATTGCTACGGCGACGATGCGGATTGCTATGCTGATGATTCCTGCGATTGCATGGACGGTCTCGACTGCTCTGATTTTGACGATATCAATATAGTTCTTCCCGACGAAAAAGAAGATTCGTCAGCCGACGCCGAATAAGATTAACATAACAGCCGCAAGGAACATTCCACTGTCCTTGCGGCTGTTTTTCGGAGGATGATATGGAGCACACCTGCGCTTTTACCGGTCACAGATATTTATGCCGTATTCCGAAAACAAAGTATCAGTATCTGCTAAATGCTGTTAAGCACAATATATATGAGTTATACATAAGTTGCGGAGTCCGTACGTTCTTGACCGGTATGGCACTCGGCGCCGATATGCTGTGTGCTCAGGCGGTTTTGGATATGCGCAGAAGCTACCCGGACATAAAGCTTGTTTGTGTACTGCCCTGCCTCAATCAGACACAGCTTTGGAATGACGCCGATAGAGCGAAATACAGGCGGATAATCAATTGTGCGAGCAAGGTTATTTGCTTGAGCGACAGTTATTACGACGGCTGCATGCAGGCAAGAAATAAATACATGGTAAGTCATGCCGATATGCTACTGGCAGTTTACGACGGACGCTGCGGCGGCACACAAAATACCTACCGTTGCGCTAAGCGTTCCCGCAAAGCCATTATCAGAATAAATCCCAAGGACTATTCGACAGATTGGAGTGATTTTTCCGGTGTATTATTTAGGTATTGACGGCGGCGGTACAAAAACCGAAGCAGTGCTTTGTGACAATACCGGTCATATTTTAAACCGCCGTACAACGGTCGGCAGCAATCCTAATGACTTAGTAATAGAATTAAGCGGTAAAGTAATATGCAGGCTGGTTTCCGATGTGCTCGGTGATATCCCTCCCGAAAATGTTTCGGCTGTTTTCGGTATTGCCGGATGCTATGACAGTAATAATAACGCTGACCTCTTCGCATATATAACCGACCGGTACAAATTTTATAGCTTTAAGCTGTGCCCTGACGTATGGAATGTTTTTTTCAGCGAGTTGACTGACGCCGATATATGTATGCTTATCTGCGGAACAGGCTCCGTAGCTTTCGCACGGGTCAACGGTAAATATTACCGTGCCGGCGGATGGGGACACCTCATAGACGACGCCGGCAGCGGATACGATATAGGCAGAAAGGCTCTGTGCGCCGTTTTGCGCGAAACAGACGGACGCGGAGAGCATACACTGCTGACAGAGCTTGTTCAGTCAAGGCTACACAAGCCTCCCGAAAAATGCATTCATGAATTATATAAAGGCGGCAAAAAAGAAATCGCCTCCTTTGCTCCCCTGGTATTTTCGGGGCTTAATAAAAGGGATAAGTTTTGTGAAAAGATATTACTTGACGCGGCTCATGAGCTGTCCCTGCTTATTACAGCGGCATGCAAAAACATTGAGTCTGACACAAAAAGGGTGATTCTTTGCGGCGGTATTTTGAAGGGCAATAAGGCCTTCGCGGAAATGCTGAGAAGTCAGCTTGATGAAACCTATCAGCTTGAACTATCCTCGGCACCCCCTGTTTTCGGCAGCTATGCTGAGTCGCTGAGGCAAACGGGAGTTATACCCAATGATAAAATAAAGGAAACTTTTTTGGAGAATTACAATAAATAATTATGATAAAACGACTAATGGTTATAGGTGCTCATCCTGATGATTGCGAGCTGATTGCCGGAGGACTTACGGCAAAGCTAAAAAAAGAGATACCCGACAGCGCTGTGAAATACATTTCCATGACAAACGGAGATGCAGGACATCAGACACTGTTCGGTGAGCGTATCGCAAAAATCAGATATGCGGAAACGCGCGAGGTAGCCGAGACTCTGGGGATCGAGTATGAGGTTTTTGATAATCACGACGGTAAGCTCTCTGTGACCGTCGGGCAAAGAGAGAAACTCATCGGAAGAATAAGAGAATTTGCTCCTGACGTAATTGTAACTCACTATGCAAATGATTATCATCCCGACCACAGGGCGACCCATACTATGGTGAACGACTGCATGTATTTGCTCGGAGTGCCGGGAATTGTTCCGGATGTAAAAGTTCTGAGATATATGCCCTCTCTTTGGTATGAGCTTACACCGGACGCAACAGGCGATAAAATATTCTGTGATATCGGAAAATACATCATAGATAAGGCTCGCGCGGCAATCTGCAATGAAAGTCAGTACTTCGATTGGCTTCCCTGGATTGACGGCGACGATATATCGGATGTTGACGGCACTTATGAAAGTAAGCTGAAATATATGATTAGTAAGACCGAACGTGCCGCCGGAGAGTGCTGCAAACTATATCAAAGAGCAGCAACTGACTTTTTTGTATGCTGCCCGGATTATATTGAAGCATTTGAGGTGTGTAAATATGCCGCCTCACCCGATGAGGATACGCTTAATTTTCTCAAATCAAATTAGTTTTCAGCCTTTTCGCTGAAAATAATAAGTGCGCCGAACAATCGGCGCACTTACTTTACTTTTTACAGGTTATCTCCGACCAATCTTCGCGGCTGGTTATAGAAATTACCGTAAATCCTGCCCTTTGCAGTGCATCGGTAACCTCTTTCTGACGTTCTGTGATAATGCCTGATGCTATCAATATACCGTCATTTTTGAGCTTATCCCAAAAGAATTCCGCCAGACTGACTATTACACCGGCGACAATATTGGCACATATGAAATCAAAATCGCTGTCAATGCTGTCGGCAAAAGTTTTATCCGTTACGGCATCACCGCACCTTACTTCAAAGCTTCCCTTTTTGCAATTGTTGGCAATGAAGTTTTCCTCTGCAATTCTAACCGCATTTTCGTCGATATCCACTGCAGTTATGAAACCAGCTCCGATTTTTCTTGAACAGATTCCGAGAATACCGCTTCCGCAGCCCATGTC
>JAQXGK010000064.1 GCA_029006345.1 Bacillota bacterium | reverse complement strand
AAAATTATAGGTACAATAACGCAAATTATAAGTCCCCAAGGGGTTTGCATAAACATTGCAACACGCCCGGCACCGGCAATTTTAAAGCCGGTATAAACGCCTGCCAAATTTTCGGCGGGAACGGGGAGCTTGTCCTCGGTATTGTTGTTATCACCCTTTGTTATAAAGGAGATTTTACCGTCCTCGTTTATAATCTCTACAACACGGTGGGAGGTAATAGATGTACCGTTGCCCGCAGGGTCGAAAAACGAAATAACATCGCCTTTCTTTACATCCTCGGCTTTTACCGTCTTAACAAAAATCAAGTCGCCTCCGCCGAAATTGTCTTCATTGTTACCCGCCATTGAATCGGTAAGGACAATCATAGGTGCATAACCGAAAAGCGTGGGAACTTCGTCCTTGTTCGTCCACCCCTTTATAAGCAATGTGCAGTTAATGATCAGCATTGGAACCAGAACTACACATAGCGCAATTCCCACCCCGGTCAATATCCGGTGTCCAAGAGTTGATTTCTTTTCAGTCATAACTTGCTTCCTTTCCGTTTGCATTTTATCTTTGACATATAAAATATTTCCAAAGAAGGTCTTGAAAAATAAGCACAATTCCCCAAACTAATAATTAAATTATACATCAACATTGTCTGATTATCAAGTAAAATAGACAATTTTTTTTCAAATTTAGTGTTTGTAATCACAAGGTACAGAATCTATTTTACAGAATAAAAAAGATAAACAGCGGTGCAATGAGTAATGCAGAGTATCTCACAAAAATTAATGCTGAGATTCATATCAATGAATTATCAGAAATATCAAAAAGAACAAACGAAGACAATGTTCCGGATACCAAGAAGCATAGGTTTGCAAAAGATGGCTTTTCGTATAGGACGGCATATTTTCAGGATTACGATGGCAAATATTACAAGATTACAATTTCTGTCGGACATAACGGAAATGTTTCTACTGTATATAATGTCGGAAAAATAAAAAAAGATACACTGCCGAACGGTAATATTAAAACCGTTTTGAGTGGCTCAAAGGCCAACAGTGTATCTTCTGACATCACTGTACCACAAAAGACACAGTCTGTCAAGAACAGTATACGCTCGCAAAACGAAAACAATCCCTACGATATCAAGTGAACTGCCGACGGATACAAGCGCGACATGGGACGGATACTTGAGGGTGTATCCAAGACTATTTATATAGATAGAGAATGTGATAAACCGCGGTCAAACAGACCGCGGTTTATTGCCGGTATTCAGAAATTTCTATAGTATTATGCAGATAAGTCCGCTTGAGCCCTCGTTAATTATCCGTCCGAGTGTTTCGGCAAATTTCAGCCTTGCTTCCTGCGGAAGATGTGCAAGCTTTGTATTCAGGCCTTCGTTGATCAGCTCGTGAAGAGATTTTCCGAACATATTTGAATCCCACAGCTTTTTTGGATCCTCGGCAAATTCTTCGAGCAGATACTTGATTATATCCTCAGACTGCCGCTCACTGCCGACTATGGGGGATACGGAGGTTTCAACATCTGCTTTGATAAGGTGCAGGCACGGAGCTTTTGCCTTGAGACATACGCCGTATCCGCCGGGCTGCTTAATTATTTCCGGTTCCTCGAGATTAAGGTCTTCTATCGACGGAGTGACAATACCGTAGCCGGTGCGCTCGGCTTCATCCAGAGCCGGCGCTATACGGTCGTATTTTTGCTTGATTTCGGACAGCTCGTCGATTATAGTAATCAGCTCCTCCTCGCCGTTTATTTCAAGCGAGCAGGTTTCACCCAGCACTTTGTAGAAAAGTCCCTCGGGCAGAGACAGAGAAATGCTGCTTCTTCCGGTTCCCAGATCTGTTTTGTTTATTTGCGCCGAGGCGTCGCTTGGGCTTTCGTTGATAGCGACGACAGCGCCGGCAATATCGCTGACGCGCCTGATTTTGAGCGCCGCAGATGATATTTCCTCTGTCAGTTCGGATTTTAGTTTGTGTCCGTCCGGAAGCCGCAATACCCACCCCGGCATTTCGACACTGACTTCGCGGACAGGGAACTCGTACAGCACGGTTTTAAGTATCTCGCGTATTTCCTGTTCACGCATGCCGAAACAGTCGACGGCAACTACCGGACTTGAATACTTTTCGGTCAGCGCTTCTGCAAGTGCTGCGGCTGTGTCGCTTTTCGGTTCGCTTGTGTTTAATACTATTACAAACGGTTTGCCGAGCGACTTTAATTCGTTTATTACTCTTTCTTCGGCGGCAACAAAGTTTTCGCGTGCGATATCGCCGAACGAGCCGTCAGTAGTGACCACGACGCCTATTGTCGAGTGTTCGCTTATTACCTTATGTGTGCCCATTTCGGCGGCTTTCTCAAACGGCATGGGTTGGTTGCTCCACGGGGTTTGTACCATGCGTTCGCTGCCTTCCTCGGTAAGCCCCGCTGCTTCCGGAACTATGTAGCCGACGCAGTCGATGAGCTTGAGTTTCATCGCAGCGTTATCGTCAAGAACGATTTCCGCCGCCTGCTCGGGGACGAATTTCGGCTCGGTAGTCATTACGGTTTTTCCGGATGCGCTTTGCGGCATTTCGTCCTCAGCACGGCTGCGCGAGTCGGCAGATTGAATATTCGGCAGCACGAGGGCTTCCATGAATTTCTTTATGAAGGTGGATTTTCCGGTGCGTACCGGGCCGACGACGCCTATGTAAATATTACCGTCCGAACGCGAGGCTATGTCCTTGTATATTGTATCGCTTAGCATTTTCTTTGTCGTCATCCTTTCTTGAATTATTTACTTTCAAACAAAGTATATTGCCGCCTGTCAAAAAGTATGACAAAATAAGCTCTGCGCGAAACAGTAAAGACCGCTTCGCGCAGAGCCTGAAAATACTATTGTAAATGAAGGGCAGGGTTACAGAGAGTATTTAACCTTGTATTCGTTGAACATATCCGAGAAGTTGCGGTCGGAGGCCGTTTTGACACCGTTGAGGTATTCGTGCGTTTCAAAGCTGCCCTGAGCTATTTCAATCACCGCAACCGCGACATTTGAGCAGTGGTCGGATACTCGTTCATAGTTGGTCAGCAGATCGGACAGTACAAAGCCGAGCTCAATGGTACAGTTGCCCTTTTGCAGACGGCGTATGTGGTTGTCCTTGATGGTAGAAATCAGAACATCTATTACCTGTTCAAGAGGCTCGACTTTTGATGCGAGATTGATATCGTTTGTCTCGAATGCCTGCGTAGTGATTTCGAGAATTTCCGAGAGCGCCTTTGTGGCAACGGTAATTTCGGCTTTCGCTTCGGCGGAGAAGCTGATTTCCTTTTGATATATTTCCTTTGCAACCTTTGTCAGATTTACCGCGTGGTCTCCGATGCGCTCAAAGTCTCCTATTGTATGCAGAAGCTTGGAAACGATTTTGCTGTCCGCGTCCGAGAGATCTTTGCTTGAAAGCTTGACGAGATAGGTGCCCAGCTTTTCTTCGTACATATCGAGCATATCCTCACGTGCGAGAAGCTCGTCGGTTTCCTTTTCGCTGTATTTATTGAGTAGCTTTGTTGAATCAAGCAGGACGTCTTTGGCGATATGCGCCATTTGAACCGTGCGTGAGTTGCACTCCGAAATAGCAAATGACGGAGTCGCAAGAAGGCGTTCATCGATGAAAGAAAAGGCTTCCTGCTTGCTGCTATCGTCGCGCACAACGAGATTTGCTGTTTTTTCGAGAAGCTTGGAGCAGGGAAGAAGGATTATCGTTGTTGCTATATTGAATATACTGTGGCAGGCGGCTACTCCGACCGGCGATATCGCCTGATTCGTGAAGGTAAAGTCAAATACCGCATTGCAGCCGTAAAAGACGGACAGACATATAGCGGTGCCTATAATGTTAAATAAAATATGTACCACCGATACGCGCTTTGCGTTTTTGTTAACGCCGATACTTGATATAAGCGCGGTCACGCAGGTGCCGATATTCTGTCCCATGATGATGGGTATTGCCATTCCGTAGCTTATGCCGCCGGTAAGCGACAGTGCCTGAAGAATACCGACGCTTGCCGCCGAGCTTTGTATGATACCGGTGAATATTGCTCCGACCGCAACACCGACAAGGGGATTGTTAAAGGCGGTAAGCATATTGAGAAAGCTTTCGTTTTCGCGCAGACCGCTTACCGAGCTGCTCATCAGAGTCATTCCGAACATGAGCACGGAAAAGCCGACAAAAATACTTCCGAGGTCTTTTCTGCGCTTTTTCTTGGACATCATTATCAGTATGACGCCGATTAGTGCGATTACGGCGGAGAAGTTCTCGGGCTTCAAGAGTTCGACAAAGACATTTCCGCTGTCAATGCCGGTAAGACTCAAAAGCCAGGCAGTCAAAGTCGTACCGATATTTGAGCCCATAATCACTCCGACGGTCTGCCCGAGCTGCATTATGCCGGAGTTTACAAGACCGACCAGCATTACGGTCATAGCCGACGAGGACTGAATGGCAATGGTGATTCCCGCGCCGAGCAGCAGACTCTTGATAGGGTTGGAAGTCATTTTTTTCAGCGTAGTCTCAAGCTTTCCGCCTGCCATTTTTTCAAGTCCGGATGACATGGTGTTCATTCCGTACAGAAAAAAGGCGAGTCCTCCGACCAGCTTTAACACGGAAAATATATCCATATTTGTGTGGATTCCTTTCTTTTGCTCTGAAACGAGCAGTATATTTTACTGTTATTTTTCCTCTATTCTATAATACCCCCCTCAAGTTAAATACAAGGCGCATTATTGTTAAATCTATGTTAAACCGAAAAAGGCGAACGCCTGAGCGTTCGCCTCTTTCGGTTTTTCTTATTACTTTGAGTCTGCGGTCGGGAAAATGATTTTTATTGTTGTGCCTTTTCCTAACAGCGAATCAAGCTCGATTTTTGCGTTGTGGAAAGCCGCGCTGTGTTTAACTATCGACAGACCGAGCCCTGTGCCGCCGATTTCCTTCGAGTGACTTTTGTTGACCCGATAGAACCGTTCGAACACACGCTCCTTGTCCTCCTCCGGGATGCCAATGCCGTTGTCCTCAACACTGAGTGTAGCTAAAAAGCCCTTTTTTGAAATATTCACCTTGACAAATCCGCCGGGCTTGTTGTACTTGATAGCGTTGTCGCACAGATTGTATATCATCTCGTCTAATATCTGGCGGGAGCCGTTTATTACGGCGCTTTCGCCCGATAGGGTGATGGATACGTCGCTTTTAGCGGCTGTTGATTGCAGATGACCTATAACCGATTCGCTGATTTCATACAGGTCTATAGGCTCGCGCTGTGCGTTGTCCGCGCCCTCGTCAAGCTCCGAAAGCTTGATGATGTCGCCCACCAGCGTGATAAGTCTGCCGGTCTCATCGTATATGTTGCCTGCGAAGCGCTTAACATCCTGCTCCTTGACGATTCCGTCCCGGATTATTTCTGCAAAGCCGGATATCGAGGTCAGAGGCGTTTTCAGTTCGTGGGAGACGTTCGCTGTAAATTCGCGGCGTAGCTTATCCTGACTGTCGTGTTCCCGCTGAAGCTCACGCATTCTTTCGTCAAGCTCGATTTTCTGAGATTCGATTTTATCCACAAGAGGGTAAAGCTCTTGGTATATCCCGGTTTTGCTCGGCTTCTCCAGGTCGATCTCGTTTATGGGCTTTACGATTTTCTTTGATATCATTGATGCGAATACGCCGGACAGAATCAAAACTATAACCAGAAGGAAGCAGAGCGGCTGTGCCATTGCGAGAATTATGCTGAGCGCCGACAGTCTGGTGCTGGCAATGCGCAGTACACTTCCGTCCCTGAGCTTAACTGCTGCGTAGACCGTCTTTTCGGCTAATGTTGCACTGGTTCTCTCATCGGTACCTTCACCGTCTGAAAGCGCCTCGGCAAATTCCTTTCTGTCGCTGTGGTTCTCCATTTCAGCCGGATCCGCCGAGCTGTCAAATATTACTTTTCCGTCGGCGCCTATCAGCGTGATGCGGTTTTGGTATTTATCGCTTATATCGTCGCTTAAATACTCTTTTCCGATTTGCTCGACTGCAGAGCCGATTGCGTGCGCCTCGTTCATCAGCCCTACGGCAAACTGCGAGGAGTAGTAATCGTGCAGTATGCCTGCCGTAAAGCTTATGCCTATAATGAGCACGGCTAACGCTACAAAGAAGATGCCGCTGAATATTCTTTTGCTCATACCAAACGTCCTTTCAGCTAAGTCAGGTGCTTATCTTATATCCGATGCCTCGGACTGTCTCTATAATATCTCCCGCTTTGCCGAGCTTTTGTCTCAGAGTTCTTATATGGACATCCACCGTGCGGTTTTCACCGTCGAATGAGTATCCCCAAATTTTATTTAATATCCGGTCGCGGGTCAGTACAATTCCCTCGTTTTCAAGCAGCAGACAGAGCGTTTCAAATTCCTTGAGCGTCAGCGTGATATCGGTCTGCCCCACGCGCACGATATGCTTTGACGGGCAGACATACAGGTCTCCCTTTCTGTATTCGGCTTCGGTATTATTGCCGATATCCGAACGGCGCAAAAGCGCTTTTATGCGTGCAATAAGCTCCATCATGCCAAAAGGCTTCGGTATATAGTCGTCCGCGCCGAGATCCAGTCCGATCACCTTGTCATACTCGCTGCTTTTGGCGGTCAGCATCATTATAGGTATCTTTTTGGTTGCACCGGAGCTTCTCAGCTTCTTGAGTATGGAAAGTCCGTCCTCTTCCGGAAGCATAATGTCGAGCAGAATGAGCGAGGGCAGTGTGTGGCTCATTTCGTTCCAGAAGGCGCTCGGCAGGGAAAAGCCGACCGCTTCCATGCCGGAGTTGTTGAGCGTATAGACTATAAGCTCACGAATGCTGTTGTCGTCCTCCACCAGATAAATCATTTTTTTGCTGCCTTTCTCTTATATGAGCTGCTGCTCGTTAATTATCAGCTTGAATTGAAGTCCGAGCTTTTCCGCCGCCTTGCGGCAAAGCACCATGCGCGTCAGAAAGATTTCGAAATAGTCCATTACCGAACTGTAGCGGGTATCTATTATCAGCTTGAGCTTGATTATGCTGTGCTCCTCGTTGATTTTCAGGATTGATTTCTTTACAGAGTAGTTAACTCGGTCATGTATGTCAAAATGAGAGGTATCGTTGTTGCGAACGCGTGAGCGCCTCACGTCTGACTTGTCGGCAAGTATAAGCGCCGCCGAAACGGCATTTACCGGAACGCCGGTTCCTTCGTCATGGTTGCCGATGGCGGAAACTATCGTCGCTATGTCGTCGGCCTCCATATGCAGGTTGTCAAGTATACGAAACGCCATTACCGCACCGCTCTGCGAATGATCGACTCGGTTGACAAGATTGCCAATGTCGTGCAGATATCCGGCTATACGGGCAAGCTCCTGTTCGTGTTCCGAAAAACCGAGTTCCTTTAATATATATTTTGCTGTTTCGGCAACTCTCGTGACATGAGCGAAGCTGTGTTCGGTATATCCGAGTGCTAGCAGTGATTCGTCCGCCTTTGTGATGTAAGTATTTATTGACTCATTAGCTTTGAGGTCTTCGTAAGTCAGCATTTCTTTTCCTCTCATCGGTTAAATTCTATTGACGGAAAGTAAAATGGGCAATCAGCCTTTTGTTAAATCAAAGTAAAATCTTTCATTTTTATTATTATATCAAATAAGGCTGCTTTAATCAATACAGCGGGAGATATCAGAAATATCGGAAAACTCCTTGACAGTGGGGAGCTTTTCCGATATATTACGAGTTGAACGATTGTGATTTGGCAGAGTATTATTATTTGGAATTATTACGGCGATAAGCAGGTGCCTCGCTTTGTCGGGACGGTGCCCGTAAACATAGGCTCCCGAAGCCGTAAAGCGTTAAGAAATAATCAGCAGAACGAAAGGAAATAACAATGGGCGTTTTAACTTATGACGACAAGCAGTTTTACCTCGACGGAAAGCCGTATACGATAGTATCGGGTTCGATTCATTATTTCCGTATTTTTCCTGAGTATTGGCGCGACAGACTGACAAAGCTCAGGGCCTGCGGTTTTAATACCGTGGAGACATATACCTGCTGGAATCTCCATGAGCCGGAGGAGGGAAGCTTTGATTTTTCTGGAATTCTCGATATTGACAGATTTTTGTCTATAGCCGAGGAGCTCGGACTGAATATCATTCTCCGACCCGGCCCGTATATTTGTGCCGAGTTTGACTTCGGAGGGCTTCCCGGGTGGCTTCATCGTTACCCGAATATGCGTATCCGCTGCAATGATAAGGTGTTTCTCGAAAAGGTGGAGAATTATTATAAAAAGCTCTTTTCGGTCATCTCAAAGCATTTTCCTTCCAACGGCGGAAACATTATAATGCTCCAGATAGAGAACGAGTACGGCAGCTACGGCAATGACAAGGATTATCTGAGGGCTATCCGCGATATTTACATCCGGTGCGGCGCAGACAGTCTTTACTTCACGTCGGACGGGTGCTGGAATGCCGCTCTTCGCGGCGGAACTCTTGACGATTGCCTTACTACTGCAAACTTCGGAAGCGCGCCCAAGGATAATTTCGCTGTTCTTTCCGCGATAAAGCCCAATCAGCCGCTCATGTGTACCGAGTATTGGAACGGGTGGTTCGACCATTGGTACGAGGAGCATCATGTGCGCGAGGCGGATAATACCGCGGAGGTGCTGGATGAAATGTTTTCACTCGGCGCGTCCGTGAATATATATATGTTTATTGGCGGAACGAATTTTGCTTTTAACAACGGGGCAAACACGCAGAATTGCTATGAGCCTACTGTTACAAGCTATGATTACGACGCCATTCTTACAGAAGCAGGTGACCTTACGCCGAAATACTTTGCCGTGCAAGAGGTCATACAACGTCACTTCGGAAAAGCGCCCGAACTTGATGTTTCCGATACCGTTAAGGCTTCTTACGGCAGCATCGGGTTTAGTGAGTATGCCGATCTGATAGATAATATAGACAGGATTTCAAAGCCGGTTTACAGTCCCGCACCGCTCACAATGGAGGAGCTCGGTCAGGATTTCGGATATATTCTTTACAGAACTGAGCTTTCGGACCGCATTTATTCCAGCCCTATATTTCTCGACAATTTACATGACCGCGCGCAGATTTTTCTCGACGGCAAATTTGCCGGTACATATGAACGCGCGAGAAACTATGATGCCGTCAGCGTAGAGGTTCAAGAGGGCAAGCCTGTGCAAATGGATATTTTGCTTGAAAATATGGGCAGAGTCAATTACGGCTCCGAGGTTGCCCGTGACCGCAAGGGAATACTGGACGGTATTCGGCTGGACTCTCAGTACCACTTCGGATATGCAAATTATCCTCTGCCAATGAAGGATCTGTCGGGGCTTGTTTTTACAGACAAGCCGGTCTCAGACAATCGCCCGACGTTTGTACGCGCCGTCTTCAAGGTAGACCGGCCGCACGACACCTTCATTCTTCCCGAGGGCTTTACAAAGGGTATTATTATAATTAACGGCTTTAATCTCGGCCGTTTCTATAATACTGCAGGTCCGCAGAAAACGCTGTATGTTCCGGCGCCTCTTCTCAGAAAGGGGAATAACGAAATTATTATATTTGAGCAGGACAGAATAGTCCGCCCTGTGGCTGCCTTCCTCGACCATCCCATTCTTGCATGAACTTGAGAAAATAATAATAAGAAAACCGGTTGACATTTTGGCTTGTCAACCGGTTGATTTTGTTAATATGCTTTTTTTGTCAGGATCCGGGTATTTGACGGTAACTGCTAAAGCCAATTCCTCAATAGCCGCCGCTCCGGCAACAACGCAGACGGAGACAAGTGCATACCGGAATGCAAACTCAATAGTGAAAACAAGCATAAACAAAGAGGCTCCGGTAAGCTTGTTCAGAACAGTGTGAGGGGCATAGATACAGTTGAATCTGATATATCCGACGGTTAAAGATATCGCCTTGATGCAGAAAACTGCGGCACAGTAAATCGCGGCAGCCGCCGAAAGGCGATGGTGAACGAAAATGTTTATTATTATCACCGTAAAGAACACCGTATCTGCGGCAGTGTCAAGCCGGGCACCGGTATCGCTCTGCCATCCGAAGCGGCGTGCGATTTGTCCGTCGGCAATGTCACTCAAGCCGCACAGAATAACCAGGCAGTAAAACATAACGGAGTCAGATTTTACCGCAAAAAGCGCCGCAGACGCTAAGATTCTTAACACTGAAATCAAATTCGGAATATACCGTCTTTTCATTTGCTGTTACAGAAGCACCTGCACATCCTCGGGCGCGTTTTCTTCGTTTGCCTTTTCTATCGCGGCAAGGCGTTCTATTTCGCTTATCATTCTGTTGTTCTTTCTCGCGGATATTATCCATGATGCGGCGCCTGCAAGCATTACCACTAAAGAGACGCCCAGGAAAATGATGGTTCCGACAAAGAAAGCCTTTTCAACAGTGTGAATAAAGGTAGTCGCATAAAAGCCGAGCGGAGAGTCAGCGAGACACAGACGCGAAGAAATGTCAAACAGCCGTATAGTCAGACTCGGTACAAACAGCGCAACTGATGAGAAAAACAGAGTAGACCCGATTTTGAAAACGCCGGAGGAAAGCCGGCGGTAGTTCAACAATACTATTGCGATCATTGTCAGAACGGAAATTATCAGAAAGACTATGAATATTTGATCCAGATCGCCGAGCAGATTGTAAAAATCTTCAAGCGTAAAATGCCCTCCGGTTTTTTCGGTGAGCTTGGCGTCGATATAGCTCATAGCTTTTGTGAAATATGCTTCCGGCAGATAGTCGAGCGTGCCGTTGATCTCGGACATGAGAGTGTCATAGGCATCGTTGACATGGCTGGCAGTGGGAAGATACTCCGAGTCGGAGGAGATTTCATCCTTATATTTTTCAAATTGAAGCTTGATATAGTTGTAAAGCTCAGCCGAATCAAAGCTTGCCGAATAGCTTTCGTTACTGCCGCTTACCATATTGTTTGTCAGCGTAACGGTGTATTTGTTTATGTATTCTTTGAGTTTGAGCTCATCGATCGCTTCCATGGCGCCGTCGGTGCCGATGTCTACTACGCTCGAGTTGAACTCAATCGTGTCGCGAATATTGCTTGTGAATTTAT
>JAQXGK010000063.1 GCA_029006345.1 Bacillota bacterium | reverse complement strand
CACCTCATCCGTCAGTTTTTTGGGAAGTTCTCTCCATTCTCCGTTCTCATACAACAAAGGAAGTCCGAATACCTTTATCGGTTCTTCTGTTGCATCATATATCTTTTTCATGATCAATAAGCTCCTGTTCTTCACCTGTCGGTATATTGATTTGCTTTTTTGCACAAATATAATTTTTATAATGAGTTATGGAATTCTTAACGGCAACCTACAACATGTAAGCAACTCCCCCTCACTTTTTGTATACTACCAAGGTGCATTTTATTTATCAATACAAATGACAGATTTGTTTTTTAGTATTCTAAATCAGCGGCACAAGAGAGCGGATGATGAGTTTTATCTCCCATTTTATAAGACAGATTTGTAATCACCTCTTTGGATACATTATATCACAAATTTAAATGATTTTTAATGAAATCGCGCAAGCGCGATGAAATCCTCACTCCGTTCGGATGAAATCTGCTTTGCAGATGAAATTAAATCCGTCCCTATCTCCCGACGAAGTCGGATTTCATCACGAAGTGATTTCATCCCACGAAAGTGGGATTTATCCCGTCCGCAAGGACGGATTTAGTTGAAAAGAACCCACATTTGTCTAAGACAAATGTGGGTTCTTTTCTGGAGCTGATGGAGGGATTTGAACCCTCGACCTATTGATTACGAATCAATTGCGCTACCACTGCGCCACATCAGCATATTCTCGGACAGCCAGATTATTTTATCACCTTTATTGTTGTATGTCAAGACAAAAAGCACGATTGGAGCAAAGACAGGCGGAGCGGTTAAAACCGCTCCGCCCAAATGTTATACCTTCTCTACGCCGAGCTTGGTTTTCTCGCCGTTTAAGTTCCAATCCTTGCTTGTCGCGCAGTCGTCGCCGAATACAAAGCCGACGCAGAGCGTGTCGCCCTTGATTTCATCCGCGTTGCGCTCCATGATTTCGCGGATGTTATCGTTGCCGGACTGATAAATCCTGATATTGTCCATTATCTCGAAGTTCGCGTCCTTGCGCATGGTCTGAATCTTGCTTATGATTTCACGCACGAAGCCCTCTTCGATAAGCTCATCGGTAAGAGTGGTTTCAAGCACTACCGTCACACCGTAGGATGTCGCGGATTCGTACCCCTGCGTCTGACGGCTTTCGATAATCAGATCGTCGCGCTCAAGCTGGTTGTCAAGGCCGCCCACCGTCACGGTAATGCTACCCTTGGTGTTGAGCTCATCCATAGCCGCGTGACCGTCTATCTTTTCAAGCACAGAGCGAAGCTCGCCGAGCTGCTTGCCGAAGCGCGGTCCCAGGGTCTTGAGCTGCGGCTTGAAGCTGTAGGAAATGTACTGCTCAACCTTGTCGGTGAATACTATCTCCTTGACATTAAGCTCGTCCTTGATAATGTCGAGGAAGAAATCGTCAAGCGCCGACGGAGCCTTAATATACATACGGCCGATAGGCTGACGATTCTTGATGTTTGCACTGTTGCGGCAGCCTCTGCCGAGAACAACTATATCGAGTACCTCCTCCATCTTCTGCTCCAGCTCGGTATCGATAAGCGACTCGTCGCAAACCGGATAATCGCAGAGATGGACGCTTTCGGGCGCTTTCTTGTCTATCGAGCAAACGAGGTTGCGGTAGATATCTTCGGTAATGAAGGGCACCATCGGAGCCGCAAGCTTAACAAATGTTGTAAGCGCGGTATAGAGCGTCATGTAGGCGTTTATCTTCTCCCGGGGCATTCCCTTCATCCAGAATTTTTCGCGTGAACGGCGAACGTACCAGTTGCTCAAATCGTCCACGAATTCCTGAAGCTCGCGCGCGGTTTCGGTAATACGGTAATTGCCGAGATCGTCGTCTACTGCCTTAATGAGCGAATTGAGCTTGGACAGAAGCCACTTGTCCATTACACAGAGCGAATCCGGGTCGAGCGTGTATTTTGTCGCGTCAAAGCCGTCTATATTGGCATACAGCACGAAAAATGCATAGGTGTTCCAGAGCGTGCCCATGAACTTGCGCTGTCCTTCGGTAACTGCGGCGTCGTGGAATCTGTTGGGTAGCCACGGCGCGCTGTTGGAGTAGAAGTACCAGCGGATAGCGTCCGCCCCGTGCTTCTCCAAGGCCTCGAACGGGTCAACCGCATTTCCCTTTGACTTACTCATCTTCTGTCCGTTTTCATCCTGAACGTGACCGAGAACTATGACATTCTTGTAGGGTGCCTTGTTGAAAATAAGAGTCGAGATGGCGAGCAGAGAGTAGAACCAGCCTCTCGTCTGGTCGACGGCCTCCGAAATAAAGTCCGCAGGGAAATTATCCTCGAAAATCTCCTTGTTTTCAAAGGGATAGTGCCACTGAGCAAACGGCATGGAGCCGGAGTCAAACCAGCAGTCTATAACCTCGGGAACGCGGTGCATCTGCTTGCCGCACTTCGGACACTTGATAGTAACCGCGTCGATATACGGGCGGTGAAGCTCTATCTCGTCGGGGCAGTTGTCGGACATGGACTTCAATTCCTCAATAGAGCCTATCGAGTGCTGGTGACCGCATTCGCACTGCCAAATATTCAGCGGAGTACCCCAGTAACGGTTGCGGCTGATACCCCAGTCCTGAACGTTTTTCAGCCAGTCTCCGAAGCGTCCCTTGCCGATGGATTCGGGAATCCAGTTTACCGTGTCGTTGTTTTTGATAAGGTCGTCGCGCACCTCCGTCATCTTGATAAACCACGAATCTCTTGCGTAGTAGATAAGCGGCGTGTCGCAGCGCCAGCAGTGCGGATAGGAATGCTCAAACGGCAGCGTTTTGAAAAGCAGTCCGCGCTTTTCCAGGTCGATAAGCACCTGCTTGTCGGCATCCTTGCAGAACATCCCGGCCCACGGCGTCTCGGCGGTCATGTTGCCCTTCTGGTCAACTAACTGAACAAATGCGAGATCGTATTTTCTTCCGACATTGGAGTCATCCTCGCCGAATGCCGGCGCGATGTGAACTATACCGGTACCGTCAGTCAGCGTTACATAGCTGTCGCAGGTAACAAAGTACGCCTTGCCGTTCGGCTTAACAAAATCAAACAGCGGCTCGTACTCCATATATTCGAGCTGCTTGCCCTTATATGTTTCGAGAATTTCATACTTGCCCTCGATAACGCTTGAAATTAGCGCCTTTGCAAGTATGTAGTTCATACCGTCCTCGCTTGCGAGCTTTACATAGTCCTCGTCGGCGTTTACGCAAAGCGCGACGTTTGACGGCAGAGTCCACGGCGTGGTGGTCCATGCAAGGAAGTAGTCGTTCTCGGTCCCCTTAACCTTGAACCGTGCGATAGCGGACTTTTCCTTGACTGTCTTGTAGCCCTGAGCAACCTCGTGGCTGGACAGCGGCGTTCCGCAGCGCGGGCAGTAGGGAACTATCCTAAAGCCCTTGTATAGCAGACCCTTATCCCATATCTGCTTGAGCGCCCACCATTCGCTTTCGATAAAGTCGTTTGAATAAGTAATATACGGATCGTCCATATCCGCCCAGAAACCGACGGTGTCGGAGAATTGCTCCCACATACCCTTGTATTTCCAGACGCTCTCCTTGCATTCCTTAATGAACGGTTCGAGTCCGTACTGCTCTATCTGCTCCTTGCCGTCGAGACCGAGCTTCTTCTCTACCTCCAGCTCGACCGGCAGACCGTGAGTGTCCCATCCGGCCTTTCTCAGTATGCGGTGTCCCTTCATTGTCTGATAGCGCGGGATCATATCCTTGATTACCCGCGTAAGCACGTGACCGATGTGCGGCTTGCCGTTTGCTGTAGGCGGGCCGTCGTAAAATGTGTAGGTCTCGCCCTTTTTCGAGTCTATCGACTTCTGAAAAATGTCGTTTTCCTTCCAGAATTCGAGAGTCTTTTTCTCCCGCTCCTGAAAGTTCAGGTTGGTAGATACCTTTTCGTACATTTGAATCCATCCTTTTATTTCAACTAAAATTATACAAATAAAAAATCCGCCCCGCTCCGGGACGGAAAAACCGTATAACCACCCAAAGGCGCGCATACATACATATGCCGTCCGATTACGGCGGACTGCCGTCGGCGCTTAATGGCGGCGCTTGCGCACCGTTTTCTGCTCCGCGACTCGGGAGTGATATTTACCGCCGTTACTCGCTCGCGCACTCTCAGCAAAATGTGCGCTTCTCTTTAGCTTTTCGCCTGCGGCTACTGTCTCCGTCACAGTCTTTGTATTAAATTACGATTCATTATAATATATACTTTTTGTTTTGTCAAATGTTTTGAAGTAATTACACTTCTCCGACAGTCAAACCAACCTCGATGAACTCCGTCGCCCGTTTTTCAACTTGATTTTTTTACCTTAGAAATAAAATTTACAGAAAAAAAACAAACCCGAACTGCTTTCGGTTTACGAAACAGTTCGGATTTGTTGCTTTTGGTGACCCGTGGGAGAATCGAACTCCCGTTTCCGCCGTGAGAGGGCGGTGTCTTAGCCGCTTGACCAACGGGCCGGACAAATGGTGGCGGAAGTGGGACTTGAACCTACGACCTGCCGGGTATGAACCGGATGCTCTAGCCAACTGAGCTATTCCGCCATTGAAAAGTGGGGTGGATAAACGGACTCGAACCGTCGGCCTCCAGGGCCACAACCTGGCGCTCTAACCAACTGAGCTATATCCACCATACAGAGCGCAAATGGCGTGCTTGGGGGGACTCGAACCCTCGGCCTACTGCTTAGAAGGCAGTTGCTCTATCCAACTGAGCTACAAGCACACGTCTATGCCTTCCACCCGATGCCTGCGGCAAATGGAGCGAGTGATGGGAATCGAACCCACATAACCAGCTTGGAAGGCTGGAATTCTACCACTGAACTACACTCGCATAATGCAGTCCTCTAAAAAGCCGCTTATGTATGATATCATACAAATATTTACTTGTCAACTGTTTTTTTGGGTTTTTTTAGACTTTTATTTTCATATCTTTTATTGACAGGCGGCAATGTATGAATGTATAATTGTATACAATAATACATTTTCCGAAAGGCTACAGTTATGTCTAACCGAGATACCCTGCACGCTTCCCCCTCGGGAGAAGCCATGAAAAATGTCAAAGAAATAGTCGAGCGCGCGGTAAGCGGAGCCGGCGCCGAAATGTCTGCCGGCTCTGCCGAAGCCGGCAACAAGGATGTGTTGAATGACAAGGTCGGCAAAATCGAGCTCAATCCCCACTCAAATGTGCTTGAGCAGGACCCCTACCGCTATTCGCTTCAGGACAGCGACACTCCCAATCTCTTCCGCGAAATATTCCCTTATACCGAAGTGCCGAAGGTGCCTTTCAACTTCCGCCGTGTTCCTATGGAAACGCCGGAGGAGATACTCATCACCGACACCACCTTCCGTGACGGACAGCAGTCGCTCAAGCCCTACAGCACCGCGCAGATGGTGGAAATATATAAAATGCTGTCGCGCCTGTCGGGTGAAAACGGCATTATCCGTCAGACCGAGTTTTTCGTTTACAGCAAAAAAGACCGCGAAGCACTTGAAAAATGCCTTGAGCTCGGCTATAAATTCCCCGAGATCACGACCTGGATACGCGCCTCCAAGGAGGACTTCTAGCTGGTGCGGGATATCGGCATACGTGAAACCGGAATTCTCGTCAGCTGCTCCGACTACCATATATACAAGAAGCTGAAAATGACCCGCGGAGAGGCAATGAAGCATTACCTTGATGTGGTCCACGACGCGCTGGAGGCAGGACTTTCTCCGCGCTGCCATTTCGAGGATATCACGCGCGCCGACTTTTACGGCTTTGTCGTTCCCTTTGCCACGGCGCTTATGGAAATGTCGCGCGAATCGGGCATACCGGTCAAGATTCGTGCGTGCGATACCATGGGCTACGGCGTTCCCTATCCGGGCGCGTCGCTCCCCCGAAGCGTTCCCGGAATCATATACGGCTTGAAGCATTATTCGGGCGTACCCAGCGAGCTTATCGAATGGCACGGCCACAATGACTTCTACAAGGGCGTCACAAACGCCTCTACAGCTTGGCTGTACGGCGCAGGAGCGGTCAACTGCTCGCTGTTCGGCATCGGCGAGCGCACCGGCAATGTTCCGCTTGAGGCGATGATATTTGAATACGCTTCGCTTCGCGGCACCACAAACGGCGCCGACACGCGAGTCATTACCGAGCTCGCCGAATATTACGAAAAGGAAATCGGCTACCGTATTCCCGACAACACGCCCTTCGTCGGACGCCATTTCAATGAAACCAAAGCCGGAATCCACGCCGACGGTCTTCTCAAGGACGAGGAAATATATAATATTTTCGACACAGCCAAGATTCTCAACCGTCCCGTTTCGGTTGCCATAACCAATACCTCCGGTATAGCCGGCGTCGCATATTGGATAAACAGTCACTTCGGCCTGACCGGCGATAAAATGCTTGATAAAAAGCATCCGATTGTCACCGCCGTAAAGGAGATGGTAGACAGCGAGTACGCTCTCGACCGTCAGACCGCCATGAGCGACAGCGAAATGTATGCGTTCGTAGAAAGAGCGGATGTAAACGGAGAGCTGAAAAGAGGCTCTGATAAATGAAAAGCATCGGTGACAGCAACAAAAACACACTCTTTCAGTCGGTGTATGATGAAATCGCAAAGAATATATTGGACGGCACGCTCAAGCCGGGCGAAAGCCTGACAGAGCAC
This sequence comes from Bacillota bacterium, assembly GCA_029006345.1. Lineage (GTDB taxonomy): Bacteria > Bacillota > Clostridia > Oscillospirales > SIG627 > SUG1173. Next base: position 9,281 of record JAQXGK010000063.1, on the reverse strand, counting down.
CGTCTCTCGGAGGAGCTTGGCGTCAGCCGCACTCCGATACGCGAGGCTCTGCGGCGGTTGGAGCAGAATGAGCTGATACGCTACATTCCCAACAAAGGCGCCGTAGTAGTCGGCATTTCCGATAAGGATATAGCAGACGTCTACGAGATACGTATGCTCATCGAGGGACTCGCCGCCGAGTGGGCGGCTGAGCGCATTACCGACGAGGAGCTTTCGGGACTGCGCGGCATAGTCGAGCTTCAGGAATATTACGCCTCCAAAAAGGATTTCGAGCAGGTACTCAGCCTCGACAGCCGTTTTCACGACGTACTGTACGATGCCTGCCGCAGCCGAATACTCTGTCATGTGCTGGAAACCTTCCACGGCTATGTTATCCGTGTCCGAGGGCTTTCTCTCAAGTCCAACAGCCGCATAATCAATTCGGTCGAGGAGCACCGCGCAATATATGAAGCCCTCGCCGCGCACGACGCAAAAAAAGCCGGCGAGCTCCTCTCTCGCCACATCAGCAATGCGCGAAAAAACATAGAAACCTGCCTGTAATGACTCCGTTTCTTGCGCGTTCCCCTGCCCTTTTTGAGTATGTACGCACCTTCTTGCTCCCGTTTTCACCTGATTGTTGCCCGAACCGGGTTTTGCCTGCAGTAAAAAAGCTGCTTCCAAGTGTCCTTTGAAAACACTTGGAAGCAGCTTTCTTTTATTATCATTTATATCTCATCCGGCCTCGCAGAATGCACGCGCCAGGTCGTCCGAATCTGCGCCGTCTATAATTTTCCCTATTCCTGCTTCGCTCAGCGCGTCGGATATTCTTTCGATGTCAATCGGCTGTCCGCAAACTGCCGCTTCAAGCAGGGCCACATCGCCCTCACCGAAGAAATCCCCCTCTATTGCGGCGTCCGTTATAAGACCGTTCTCGGTGTCGAGCAGAACGGTGATGTTGCCGCGGGAAAAGCTGTATTTTGCCGAATGTGCGAAGCTTTTCCGCCGTCCGAAAATCCACTTGTCGGAGGAAAGGCGAAGATAACTGTCGCTTTTAATCACCGCGTCGCGGTCAACCGTTCTTTGTTCGGCTCCGGTAGCGTACTTGACATACTTTGCCACACTCTCGATAAACTCCTCCACCGTAAGCGGACAACCAATGAGCGGCTTCAGATTGGTAACGCGACTGCGCACACTCTGAATAGCCTTCTTCTGCAGCTTGGCAGGATCCGGACGGAGCACCCGGGACAGCACCGTCAGGTCACTGTCAAATAAAAGGGTGCCGTGGTGCAGTATCCGCTCGTCTGTAGAGTATTGCGCGTTGCCGGAAAACTTCAGTCCGTCTGCTTCAAGGTCGTTTCTGCCGGAAAGCGAAGCATTCACTCCGAGCTTAGACAGCGCCTCGATTATCGGGCGGGTAAAATATGCAAAGTCGAGGCTTTGCGCCTTTTCGCGCGAGGTAATAAAGCTGTAGTTGACATTTCCGAGGTCGTGATAAACCGCGCCTCCGCCGGTTATTCTCCTGACAGTGGAAATGCCGTGCTCCGAAGCATAGTCGAGGTCTACCTCGGCGTAAATATTCTGATTTCTCCCGATAACCACCGTCGGCGCGTTTCGCCAAAGCATAAAAATATCCTGGTCCGAATTGTTAAGATAGTATTCCTCACAGGCAAGGTTATAGGCAGGAACAAAACTGTCGGTAAAATATAATATCATATAATAATATTCTGGGGCGGCATAGTTTCGGCCGCCGCTCGACCCTTTCAGTTATTAGAGACCCTTCTTGAGACGGTCCATCTTCTCGATATCGGAGAAGTTCTGCTTTGGTGTGTAACCCGGTATGGGCATAATCTTCTCGCTTATCGCGTCGATTATCCAATCCTTCTGCGGGAAGAACTTGTCATCAAGCTCAAAGCAGGGAGTGATCCAGTTGCGCGAGCCGACTACTACAGGCGGTCCGTCGAGGTAGTCGAAGCACAGCTCGGCGATATTTGCCGCCATATCCTTCATTACGGAGTTTCTCTCGCAGGCGTCGCCGACAATGACTATCTTGCCGGTCTTCTTGACAGACTCGACAACCTTTTCGTAATTGAAGGGAACGATGCTTCTTGCGTCGATGATTTCGGCGGAAATGCCGTATTTCTCCTTGAGCTCCTTAGCTGCGTCAAGCGCACGGTAGAGAACCGCACCGATTGTAAGAATGGTAACGTCGTTGCCCTGAACCTTTACATCGGGCTCGCCGATCGGGATCTCATAGTGTCCCTCGGGTACGCCGCCCTCGTGGAATTCCTCACCCTTGTCGTAAATTCTCTGGCTTTCAAAGAATATAACGGGGTCGGTTCCGGTCAGAGCCGAGTTCATAAGTCCCTTTGCGTCATAAGGTGTTGCGGGGAATACGACCTTCAGGCCCGGAATGTGCGCTGTAAGAGCCGTCCAGTCCTGGGAATGCTGTGCGCCGTACTTGCTTCCGACAGAAACACGAAGTACTACCGGCATCTTGAGTATTCCGGCACTCATGGACTGCCACTTGGAGAGCTGATTGAATATTTCGTCTCCGGCACAGCCGATAAAGTCAGCGTACATAAGCTCGACTATTGCGCGTCCGCCTGCCATAGCATAGCCGACTGCACTGCCGACGATAGCAGACTCGGAAATGGGAGAGTTGAAGAATCTGTGATAAGGAAGAGCCTCGGTAAGTCCGCGGTAAACCGCAAATGCTCCGCCCCAGTCACGGTTGTCCTCACCGTAAGCGATGGTCGTGGGATCCTCGTAGAAGCGCTCGATAATTGCCTCGAAAATACCGTCGCGGATGTTGTAGGTCTTGAGCTTGGAGACCGGCTTGCCATCCTTGTCGGTGGCGGTGCGAACCTTGTTCTTGATAGCCTTTACACGGCTGTTCTCCTCCATCGGCATAAGCACCTCGGGCTGTCTGTCCTCCATCTTTTCAACGTGCTGGTTGGAATACATAATGGAAGAAATAGCGTCGGGATCAGTGTCGAGATTCATTCTCGGAGAAACACTGTCGTCGATAGCGAGCTTGATTATCTTTGTCATTCTGTCCTTGATGGAAGCGCGAATAGCGTCAAGGTCGGTCTGCGAAGCGATCTTTGCTCCGGCGATCTTCTTGCCGAATGCTTCTATAACATCCTCGTTCTGCCAAGCCGCGATCTCCTCGGGAGTACGGTAGGTCGACGAGTCGGACGGTGAATGACCGGAAATACGGTAGGTAACGATATCCAGCATAGCGGGGCCTTCACCCTTGAGCAGAGCCTCTTTCTTGCGCTTGTATGCGTCGATAACAGCCAGCGGGTTGTAGCCGTCTACACGCTCCGACAGCATCTGGTTGGGTGTTACGCCGGCACCGATTCTTGCAGGCATATTGTATGCCATTGTCTCGCCGTATGTCTGACCGCCCATGCCGTAGAAGTTGTTGTAGCAGTTGAAGAGTATCGGAAGTCCGCCGCCGAGATCCTCAGGCCACAGCTTCTTTATCTGATCCATAGCCGCCATGTTGAATGCTTCCCAAACGGGTCCTCTACCCAGCGCACCGTCGCCGCAGTTAGCGACAACTATGCCGTTCTTGCGGTTAACTCTCTTGTAGAGAGCGGCACCCATAGCGATTGTTGCGCTTCCGCCGACTATCGCGTTGTTCGGATAGATACCGAAGGGCAGGAAGAATGCGTGCATAGAGCCGCCGAGACCCTTGTTGAAGCCGGTTGTGCGCGCGAATATTTCAGCTAAAGCACCGTAGAGCAGGAAGTCGATTGCAAGGTCCTTGACATCGCCCTTCTTTTCCTCCTTGCCTTCAACGCACTTGAGTATGGAGCCGCCGAGGAAGCTCTTCATAACCTCATCAAGCTCAGCCTCAGTCAGCTTCTCGATAGCCGAAAGACCCTTGGCGAGAATTTCGCCGTGACTGCGGTGTGAACCGAATATATAGTCGTTGGTGTCGAGGCAGTAAGCCGCACCGACCGCACTTGCCTCCTGACCGATGGAAAGGTGTGCCGGTCCGGGGTTGGAGTACTCCACTCCGTTGTAGCACGACTTTGTCTTTATATCGTTGAGCATTGTTTCAAACTCACGGATAATCGACATATCGCGGTAAATTCTGAGGAAGTCAGCCTTGGAATACAGCTTCTTCTCCTCGGTAATTGTCTTGTTGTAGGTGTTGACCGGAATATCGGTAAATGTGATCTTGCCGGCCTTTCTGACCTCTTTGGGATCAATAAATTGACTTTTCGGCATTTTGGTTCTCCTTTTATGTACTTTTATTTATTCTTAATCAAACATAGCCTCGCGGATAACTTCCGAAACCGTGGGATGCGGGAATACTAACTTCTGAACATCGTTGACTCTCATTTCGAGGTCTACCATCATAGCGGCTCCGTATATCATCTCGCCGGAATAATTGCCGATAATGTGAACACCCAAAACGTTCCTGTGCTTCTTGTCGACAATCAGCTTGAGAATGCCGTTTCCGCCCTCGTTCTCGGCTATATATCTGCCGCTCATCTTGAGAGTGACCGTCTTGACCTCGGCGTCCAGACCCTTTTCCTTAATGCTCTCGCTTGTCTCGCCGACGCTTGCCACCTCGGGATTTGTGTATATAACAGACGGTATCGCGTTGTAGTTGACTCTGTCCTTACCGCCGGTCATGTTGGTGACCGCTACCTCGCCCTCGCGGTATGCGGTGTGGGCAAGCATAGACTTGCCGTTAACGTCGCCTGCCGCCCAAACGCCGGGAACGCTGGTCTTGCAGTACTCGTTTGTAACTATCGCGCCGCGCTCCACCTTGACTCCGATATTCTCGAGTCCGATACCCTGGGTTCTCGCTCTGCGGCCTATGGAAACCAGTACCTTGTCGCATTCGAGCGCTTCGGCCTTGCCTCCCAGCTCGTAGCAAACCTTGCCGTCCTTAATTGCAGTTACCCGCGCGCCGAGAATAAACTCCACTCCGCGTGAAGCGTAATCCTTTCTGAGCATTTCGGAAATCTCTCTGTCGGTCGGACCTGCTATGTGGTCGAGCATTTCGACTACATAAACCTTTGTTCCCACCGAGTTGAAGTAGCTGGCCATTTCCAGTCCGATAACTCCGCCGCCGACAACCACCAGCGACTTGGGGAGCTCAGCCATATCAAGTATTTCGCGGTTTGTCAGTGCAAATCCGGAACCAAGCGAATCCTTAAGTCCGTCGATAGGCGGAAGCGCGGGATTTGAACCTGTGCAGATAAGCAGATTCTTCGCGCTGTATTCCTTGCCGTCTGCCTCGACGGTAAAGCCGCCCTCAGTCTTGCCCTTGATAACGGCGCTTGCGTGAACGACTTCAACTCCGGCGCGCTTGAGCTGTCCGGTAACGCCCGAAACCAGCGTCTTGACAACCTTGTTCTTTCTCGCTATGACCTTTGCATGATCGATAGCCGCGCCGTCAAAGCTTACACCGTAGTCGGCGCTGTGCTTTGCATAATCGTATATTTTTGCGGAATAGAGAAGCGTCTTTGTGGGGATACAGCCCTCGTTGAGGCAAACACCGCCGAGCGCTCTCTCCTCTATCACAAGGGTCTTCATTCCCTTGTGAGCGGCTCTTTCGGAAGCATTGTAGCCGGCAGGACCGCCGCCTATAATTATCAGATCGTACATTTGTTTCTCTCCTTATTTAGCAAGCAGCAAATCGAAGTTTTCGAGATTCAGGCAAAGAGCCTTCAAAAATTTCGCCGCCGGCGCGCCGTCAAGCGCTCTGTGGTCGAAGGTCAGCGAAAGTCCCATTGCGTCGTAGAATACATCCTGACCGCCGACATTCTTTACGCGGCGCGTAATGCAGTCCACGCCGAGAATTCCGGTCTGCGGAGGATTGATAACGGGAGTAAAGCTCTCGATACCCATCGAACCGAGATTTGTGACCGTAAAGCTTGCGCCCTGAAGCTTGTCGGGGCTTATCGAGCCGGACTGGGTCTCGATGATAAGCTGCTTTGTCTTTGCGCTGAGCTCGCAGAGCGACATTCTGTCGGCGCACTTGAGCGTCGGCACCATGAGACCGCGGTCGGTATCGACAGCCACGCCGAGATTGACATCACGGAAGTAACGCATCTTGTCGCCCAGGAAGTGCGCGTTAAGCTCCTTGTAATCCTTGATGGTCTTGGCAACAGCAAAAAGCACCATGTCGTTTAATGTTATCTTGCCCATGCCGAGTGCCTCGCCGGAAGCCTTGAGAGACGCACGGAAAGCCATAAGCTTTGTCGCGTCGAAGCTTGCGTTGAGTGTGAGCTGCGCCATCTCCGAAAGGGATGCGTGCATCGACTTTGCGATGACCTTTCTGATGTTCGGAAGCTTGACGTCCTCGTATTCGCTTTCGGGCGCCGCGCTGACATCCGCTTTGACCGGAGCGTTGAGATCCGACAGCGTAACTCTGCCGTCAACCGCACCGCCCTTGTATTCGGCACTCGCAGCAGGAGATACAGTCATTCCGGCGTCAAGCAGCGCCTTGACATCACGCTCGATTATTCTGCCGTTAGGACCGGTCGCGGCCGCTCTCGAAAGATCGGCAAATGTCTTTTCGGCAAGTATTCTCGCTCTCGGAGATATTTTCGAGCCGTCAGACGCGGACGCGGCGGGAGCCGCAGCCGTAACCGTCTCGGCGGGAGCTGTTGCGGGCGCCGCTTCTGCCGCCGGAGTCTGTGCGGGCTCGGAAGCCGCCTCTGCCGCCGGAGCGTCGTCCTTTTTCAAAAATTCGCTTATATCCTCGCCCTCCGCGCCGATAACGCAGACATTCTCAAGGCAGGGAACATCGTCGCCTTCCTCATAAAGAATCGCGAGAAGCGTTCCGTCCGTCGTCGCCGTTTCGTCGAAGGTGGATTTGTCCGTTTCATACGAAAAAAGCAGATCGCCCGCCTTAACGGCGTCCCCCTTTTTCTTGTTCCACGAGGTGATAACACAGCTTTCAACGCTCTGTCCCTGTCGTGGCATAATTACTGCTGTTGCCATTTATTGTTCCTCCAAAATTATTTTTCCTGTATAAAATGAGTTGCGGCTTGATGTGTCACTCGGACACTACCGTCCTTATGCCGGCTTGCTTTGCCTGAGCCGCGACCTCCGCGGGAAGCGCCCTTTCGGTCACTATTATGTCAATGTCGCCGAAATCGCAGAAGGTGAAGGGCAGATTCTTTCCGAGCTTGGCTGAGTCCAGTAAGAGAACAACCTTTTTCGCCTTCTTAATCACCGCGTTCTTGAGCTCGCTCTCGCTGTAATTGCCGCAGGTCCCCCCGCCCTCAATCGAAAAACCGGACGGCGAAATAAAGGCTATGTCAATATTGATTTTGTTTATGTAATCTATAGACTGGCCGCCGGAAAGCGAAAGATTGTCGTGACTTAAAAGTCCTCCGACCAGATTGACCATAACCTTCGGGTGCTTGGCAAGCGCGATAGCCACATTGGGTCCGCTCGTGGTAATAATCAGGCGCGTGTCGGGCAGAAACTTGGTGAATTCCATCATGGTTGTGCCGGAGTCAAGGAAAATGCTTCTCCCGCTCTCTATAAACCCGGCTGCTCTTCTTGCAATGGAATCCTTGACCGGCTGGTTTTCTTCGCTGCGTGCGGTAAAGCTCTCCTCCATCGAGGTGGTGATAAACTTCATACTGCGAGCGCCGCCGCGAACTTTAATCACATCGCCCTGCTGCTCAAAAAACTCGATATCCCGCCTCAGGGTCATGCTGGATACATCCGGGAATTTCGCCTCAAGCTCGCTGAGCGCCGTGAACGGCTGTGAAACAAGTATTTCTCTTATTTGTGCTCTGCGCGAATAATTCAACTGGAAATACATCCTCCCATCCATTACGCGGTAATTTTTGTGCCAATTCACAAATCATGTTAATTTTAACACTGCACAGCGCTTCCGTCAAGCACTGCGCCTTAAAAAAATATACAAAAATATTCGCTTGATTTCAGCATTCACTTGGACTAACTGTTGTGATATACTTACATTATCAAAACATAAGTGAAAGCGGTGATAAATATGCCGAAATCCGAAAACCAAAAATTAAAGCTGCTTTATCTTGCCCGCATCCTTTTGCGCGAAACCGATCAGGCGCATCCTCTCGGAATGTCTCAGCTCATCTCCCGCCTCGGCGAATACGGCGTTTCCGCCGAACGAAAGAGCATATATTCGGATATTGACGCCCTCAGAACCTTGGGGCTCGATATCGAGTGTCAGAAGGGAGCGCACTGCGGATATTACGTGGCCTCGCGCGACTTTGAGCTCCCTGAGCTCAAGCTTTTGGTGGACGCGGTCCAGTCGTCGAAATTCATCACGCAGAAAAAGTCCGCCGAGCTGATTCGCAAGCTGGAGGCGCTGACCGGAAAATACGAGGCACAGCAGCTTGCACGGCAGGTGTATATAACAAACCGTCTGAAAACCATCAACGAAAAGATTTATTACACCGTCGACAGCCTGCACCAGGCAATAAACGAAAACTCGCTCATCGCCTTTCGGTATTATGAATGGAATTCCGATAAGCAAAAGGTCTTCCGCCGCGACGGCGAGGTCTACCGCGTCAGTCCGTGGGCGCTCTGCTGGGACGACGAGAATTACTACCTCATAGGTACCGATATGAAGGACGGCGTCACAAAGCACTTTCGCGTCGATAAGCTGGAGGGACTCAGACTGCTGGGCGAAAAGCGCCCCGATTCCGAAAGTCTGCAAAATCTCGACACCGCGCTGTATGCGAAAAAAGTGTTTTCCATGTTCGGCGGCCGCGAGGAAACCGTAACACTGCGCTGTAAAAACAGCCGTGCCGGCGTTATCATCGACCGCTTCGGCGAGGACGTCGTATTTCGCCGGGCGGATTCCGAGCACTTCGAGGTCACGGTAAAGGTGGCTGTAAGTCCCCATTTTCTCTCATGGCTTATTAGCTTTTCCGGCGAAATAACCGTTCTCTCCCCCGACTCCGTCCGCAGGGAATTCCGGGAGCTTGCAAAAAGAGCGCTCGAAAGCATGCCCGAATAATAACCTGTCGTTCGCCGCCGGATATATCGGCTTTGTAAAAAAACGTCAGCAGAATACCGCCGCGGCACGCAAAGGATAATAACTCTTGATTATCCGAAAACTCTTTGATATAATTACGATTGCAAAAATTACGGAAAGGTTCACGACAAATGATTAATTTCAAACTCACCGGCAGCTACACCGAAGTTCTCGCAGGAATTCAGGCGCTGTCCGAGGATCTCGGCATTTCTCTCGGCCAGAGCGGCACCGAGCTTTGCATCGCGCAGGACGACGGCTGCGACATCAGAGTTACCTTTGACGGAAAATCCGC
>JAQXGK010000062.1 GCA_029006345.1 Bacillota bacterium | reverse complement strand
TTCCTTTTTTTATACATAAGTTACTTTTCTAAACTGAGTTGTCAACCCAAAATGTATTGATCCAATATCTTATAGAGATTATGTCGCCCTTTTCACAGAAATCTTCTTTAATCTTTACCGCTGTTAAATGACAGAAAAAATATAAGTTTTTCAAGTTATATTCCGTACTGCGTACGGAGTTTTATTTTTGGCAAGCCAAAAGTTTTATTGAAACCTTGCGGTTTCAGGGGTATTTTATTCGCTCGGGTCATCGATGCGGCAATTGTATTCCGGGCGAACGCGTATAAGTGATTTTGCTGTTATCTATGCGGCTATTTCAGCGATAATATTGGCGGTTTTCACGCTTGACAAAGGATTAGTTGTCTTGTATACTAGCTTCTAAGCATTTATTATGCAAAAAATAAAGAAACGGAGGATGAAAAAGATGAAAATATCGTTTTCAACGCTTGCTTGCCCTGAGTACAGCTGGTCGGATATTTATTCTATGGCAAAAGACATCGGCTTTGACGGAATAGAAATCCGCGGACTCGGTCAGGACATTTATGCGGTAAATGCTCAACCCTTTTCAGATGCAAAGATTGTAGAGACCATCGGACTGCTACAGAAACTAGGAATTGAGATAGCTTGCCTATCCTCCGGTTGCCCGCTGAATGATTTAGGCAAAACCGAGGAGAACATCTCTGAGGTTGCCAACTATATAGAGCTCGCCAAAAAGCTCGGCACCCCTTATATACGCATACTTTGCGACGGCAATCCCGAGCCGGCGGAGGAGATCGACGATGAAAAAATCGCCGAAGTTTTGAAACGTCTTGCAAAAACGGCAGAGGGTACAAGGGTCACTCTGCTTGTCGAGACGAACGGCGCGTACAGCGACACCAAGCGTCTCAAGGCGCTTCTCGACAAGGTCGCAAGCCCGGCGGTCGCGGCGCTCTGGGATGTGCATCACCCCTATCGCTACGCCGGCGAAAAGGCGCTCGAGCCGATTGAAAATCTCGGAAGCTACATTAAATATGTTCACATCAAGGACAGCATTATTCGGGACGGAAAGATAGAATACCGCATGTGCGGCGAGGGCGATTTGCCTCTCAAGGAAATGCTGGACGGTCTGAAATCGGCCGGGTATGCAGGCTATGTAAGCCTCGAATGGGTCAAGCGCTGGTCAAGGGAGCTTGAGAGCGCGGGCATTGTATTCCCGCAGTACGCGCACTTTATGGCGCCCTATCACAGAAAGCACAAGCACGATCTGCAGGACAATCACGCAAAGACCGGCAAGTATGTATGGCCCAAGGAGCGCCTGATAGACTACACCTTCCCGGAGGTACTGGACAGAATCTGCGAGGAATTTCCGAACCAATACGCCTTCCGCTACACCGAGCTTGACTACACGCGCACCTATCCGGAATTCCGCGACGATGTAGACAACTTTGCGAGATCGCTGATTTCCATGGGCGTTAAGAAGGGCGACCACGTCGCTATTTGGGCTACCAACGTTCCCGCGTGGTACATTACCTTCTGGGCTACGACAAAAATCGGTGCGGTACTGGTTACCGTCAACACCGCATACAAAATTCACGAGGCTGAATACCTGCTCCGTCAGTCCGACACGCACACGCTGGTCATGATAGACGGCTTCAAGGATTCAAACTATGTTGAAATAATGAAGCAGCTCTGCCCCGAATTATCATCCTGCAAGCCGGGCGAGCTTCATTCGGAAAGACTGCCCGAGCTTCGCAACATCATTACAGTCGACTCAAAGCAGGACGGCTGCTTTACATGGGACGAGGCGATTGAGCACGGCAAGTCGGTTTCCGTCGACGAGGTCTACGCCAGAGCCAAGTCGATAAACAAGGACGATGTCTGCAATATGCAGTACACCTCCGGCACTACCGGCTTCCCGAAGGGCGTTATGCTGACCCACTACAATGTCGTCAACAACGGCAAGGCTATCGGCGACTGCATGGATCTTTCGACCGCCGACAAGCTGATGATACAAGTGCCTATGTTCCATTGTTTCGGCATGGTTTTAGCCATGACCGCTTCGGTCACACACGGCACAACCATGTGCCCGATAACGGCATTTTCACCGCGCAAGTCGCTCTACTGCATCAATAAAGAGCAGATTACGGCATTCCACGGCGTTCCGACAATGTTTATCGCAATGCTCGGACACGAGGATTTCCCCAAGACCGATTTCTCGCACATGAGAACCGGCATTATGGCGGGCAGTCCCTGTCCTATCAAGATAATGGAAGAAGTCATCGACAAGATGCACATGAGCGAGATCGTAATTACCTACGGTCAGACCGAGGCCAGCCCCGGCTGTACCATGAGCAAGACCACCGACTCCATCGAAGACAGAGTCAACACGGTCGGCGGAGCGATGTTCGGCGTCGAATGCAAAATAGTCGATCCCGAAACCGGCGAAGAATTGCCCGACAACACCGACGGCGAATTTGTGGCGCGCGGCTACAACATTATGAAGGGCTACTACAAGATGCCCGAGGCGACCGCGGCGGCCATTGACGAGAACGGCTGGCTGCACACCGGCGACCTTGCGCGCAGGACCGAAAAGGGCTACTACAAGATAACCGGCCGTATCAAGGATATGATAATCCGCGGCGGCGAGAACATTTATCCCAAGGAGATAGAGGACTTCCTCTACACGCATCCGAAGGTCAAGGATGTTCAGGTAATAGGCGTTCCGGACGCCCAGTACGGCGAGGAAATAATGGCATGCGTCATTGTCCGCGAGGGCGAAACGTTGACCGAGGACGAGCTCAAACAATTCATGGTCGATCGTATCGCAAAGCACAAGGTTGCAAAATACATTGACTTTGTCGATTCCTTCCCGATGAATGCGGCAGGAAAGATACTCAAGTACAAGATGCGCGAAGAAGCTATTGAAAAGCTCCATCTTCAGGACGCAAGCAAAATCGTTACCGCATAACTTGTATTAATAGACCCGGCAAGGCTTACGCTTTGCCGGGCGCTTTCTTGATGACACTCATTTGAGATTGACTTTTACATATATTATGTGTTATCATTTACAAGGTAAATGCACCTGTGGCGGAATTGGTAGACGCGCCGGTCTTAGGAACCGGTCCGCAAGGGTAAGGGTTCGAGTCCCTTCAGGTGCACCAAACAGAAAAACCGTTGCAAAGCAGATCACTCTGCAGTTGCAACGGGTTTTCTTATTTTTGCTATTTTCTTATACTGCTACAAATACGCTATTACGGCATTGTTCTGACTGTTTATCATTATTGCATGCAAGTTTACTCATCGAGCGCCTTAATGGCGGCGGAAATGGCGGCGGAAGCGGCAAGGTAGCGCACATACTCGCGCTCGGCGGCGTTTCTGCCGAAGGTATGGCGCTCGGCACGAACCGAATGTTCGGTTGCAACGCCGATATATACCGTGCCGACGGGGTCTTCGGGCGTGCCTCCTGTCGGGCCGGCATAGCCTGTAACCGAAACGGCGATATCACTGCCGGAAAGGCGACGGACTCCCTCTGCCATCTCGGCGGCAGTCTGTGCGCTGACGGCTGTATATTTCTCGAGCGTTTCACGGCGAACGCCCAGCACTTTTTCCTTAGTCTCGCAGGAATACGAACAAATTCCGCATCCGAAGACCTCTGAAGCGCCGCTGATTTCGGTAATTCTCTTTGACACGAGTCCGCCTGTGCAGCTCTCGGCTGTCGAAACAGTCTTGCCGAGGCGGCGGAGCTTTGTAACAAGAGCGTTTTGAAGACTGCCGCAATCGATGCCGTATATATAATCGCCGATAATTCCACGCACGGACTGTATCATATCGTCAACCATATTCTCTGCCGCCTGCTCGGTTTGTGCGCTTGCGGTCACTCTGAGCAGCACCTCGCCATCCTTGGCATACGGCGCAAGGGTGGGATTAGCCGAACCGAGCATAAGCTCCCTCAGGGCGTCCTCAACCGCAGACTCGCCCATTCCGTAGACATTTATATTTTTCGACAGCAAAACTCTTCCGGGGCTTTTGGCGCGCAAAAGCGGTATTACCTGTTCGTCAAGAAGCGCGGTAAGCTCGCGGGGCGGGCCGGGAAGCAGAACGACTGTCTTGTCCTTGTTTTCGATACAAATCCCGGGCGCGGTGCCGCAGGAATTTTTCAGAACGCGGCAACCCTCCGGCACAAGCGCCTGTTTCATATTATTATCCGTCATTTTAATTCCGCGCTTGCGGAAAAACTCGAGTATCGCCGCCTCGGTGTCGGCGTCCCTGACAAGACTGAGACCCATGATATCGGCGACTGTTTCCTTGGTCAGGTCGTCGTATGTCGGCCCCAAGCCGCCGGAGGTGATGATTATATCACTGCGCGAAAGCGCCTGCGATACAACTCCGCGGAGACGCTCGGCATTGTCTCCGACCACCTCCTGATAAAACACATCCACGCCGATAGCGGCGAGGGCGCGGGAAATGTACTCGGCGTTTGTATTTACGATGTCACCGAGCAGCAGCTCGGTGCCGACGCAGATTATTTCAGCAGTAAGCTTCATTTTTTCAGTTCCTTTCCGAGAAAAAACCTGCTCCCGATGGGAGCAGGGATTTAAGCCAAAGTTTTGGCGAGGGCGACAGCGCCGAGCGCTCCGGCGTCCGTTTTGAGCGAGGTTATCTCAAGCTTTACGGGCGTGGGAGTCAGGCGCGCAACCGTCCCGCGGAGAATATCCATATACGGCGGCAGTTCATTGGAGATGCCTCCGCCGTAAACTACGTATTCGGGGTTTAAGAGGCTTGTGCAATTTGCGGTAGCTACCGCCAGCCGCACAAGAAAATCGTCAATTATGCGCTTAGCGTCTGCATTGCCGCTATCGGCTGCAGAAAAAATATTTTGCGCGGTAAGTCCGAACGGCTTGCCGGAATTTGTAAGACCTGTGCCGGAAACGACACTTTCAAGGGCGCCATAGGCGTCACCGCCGAAGCTTATGGTATTTTTTGCCTCCTCTATACCGGCAAAATACCCTATCTCGCCCGACATGCCGGCGTGGCCGTCAACAATTCTGCCATCCGCCTTAAAGGCGCTGCCCAGACCTGTGCCGATAGAGATAAACAGCAAATTATCGCTGTGTCTGCCTATCCCCTGCTCGCACTCGGCGTAAAGAGCGCAGGTAACGTCGTTCGCCGCCGCCGATTTGAAGGGAAAGTGGTCGAACAGAGCGCCCAAATCTACATTTTTCCAACAAAGCGCCGGCGCGTCGCTGACAAAGCGGGCGCGGCTGACGCAGCCGGGGATACCGAGCCCCATGGCCGTGACCTCTTGCGCCTGCACTCCGGCGGCGTCCAAAAAGCGGAGTATGCCGGCATAAAGAAGCTGTGCATCCTTAACGGTGGGCACCTTTTCCCTGGCAAGAATTTCGCCGTTTTCGGAGGCCAGCATATACATTATCTTTGTGCCGCCGATATCGAGACCGAGATATTTTTTCATAACACTGCGCTTTTATGAATTAAAGATAGTGGAAACGGGGAGCTCCTCGTAAATGCGCTCGATGGCCTCGGCGAACACCTTGCCGACCGACAGCATTTTGAAATTCGGGAGCATTTTTTCCTTGGGGATGTCGATGGTATCGAGAAGCACTACTTCCTTGAACGCGCTTGCCTTAAAGCGATTGATAGCTTCGCCGGACAGTACGCCGTGAGTAGCACAGCAATAAACATCCTTTGCGCCGCCTATCTCAACCAATGCCTTTGCGGCATTGCAAATGGTGCCGGCGGTATCTATGATGTCATCCACAAGTATACAGTTCTTGCCCTTGACATCGCCTATGATATTGCAAACCTCGCTGACATTTGCTCTCGCGCGGCGCTTATCGATCATGGCTATTGATGTATTGCAGCTCTGGGCAAAGCGGCGTGCGCGGGAAACCGAGCCGAGGTCGGGGCTGACTATTACGAAATCCTTTTCAAGCTCGTCCTTGAAGCGGTTGATAAAATACTGCGCCAATATGGGTGCGCCCTGAAGATGGTCAAGGGGAATGTCGAAGAAGCCCTGAATCTGTGCGGCATGAAGATCCATGGTGAGCACTCTGTCGGCACCTGCCGTTGTAATAAGGTTTGCTACAAGCTTAGCGGAAATCGGGTCTCTCGCCTTAGCCTTTCTGTCCTGACGCGCGTAACCGAAATACGGTATAACAGCGGTAATTCTGCCTGCGGAGGCTCTCTTGAACGCGTCAATCATAATGAGAAGCTCCATGAGGTTTGTGTTGACCGGGTCGCTGGTGGACTGGCAAACAAAAACGTCGCTGCCTCTGACTGACTCGTAAATGCTGACGCTTATCTCTCCGTCAGAAAAGTGGCTGACCTCGCTGCGCCCGACCGGAAGACCGAGCTCCTTTGCGATGCTTGCTGCAAGCTGTGGATGAGAATTTGCCGAGAAAATCTTGATGTTTTTGCCGTGTGGTATCATCTTCTGCACCTCTGTATTTATTTTCAAGCAATCGTCAAGAATGCTTTGGTTTCAAAATTCCTTCAGTATCTTTTCCAATCTGTAAAGCGGCAAGCCGACCACATTATTATAGTCGCCGTCTATACGCCGCACGAAGCTGTCGCCGGTCTCCTGAATCCCGTAGGCGCCGGCCTTATCGAGTGGGTTACATTCCTC
This sequence comes from Bacillota bacterium, assembly GCA_029006345.1. Lineage (GTDB taxonomy): Bacteria > Bacillota > Clostridia > Oscillospirales > SIG627 > SUG1173. Next base: position 36,430 of record JAQXGK010000062.1, on the reverse strand, counting down.
TATATACCGCTGTATTTCCCCGTCGGACAGTTCATTGAATATCACGCGGGTTTCGTCGCACTCCGTAATCTCCTTATTTCCCCGAACGACGGTTATTCCGGTCAAAACGCGGTGGCTACTGCCGGACAGCTCCTTCAGCATACGGTAAGCGTCCCGGCGGTCGCGGGGCTTGCCCAGCACCCGGTCGCCGAAAAAGACCAGCGTATCTGCGGCTATTATGACATCCTTGGGAGAGCAGAGGGGCCTGACTGCCAGCGCCTTGCGGCGGGACAGAGTCATTACCGTATCCTCAGGCGAAAGCCCCGAAACAGTCTCGTCCGTGTCGGCGGTAATTACTTTGAACCGATAGCCGGCGCCTGACAAAATCTCCCTGCGGCGCGGGCTCTTTGACGCTAAGACGAGCATTTACTCGGTACCCGTAGAGCCGAAGCCGCCGTCGCCGCGCTCGGTTTTCTCAAGCTCCTGCACCGGGCAAAGCTCCACACGCTCGAAGCGCGACACCATCATCTGCGCAATGCGCATATTATCTGTTATTTCAACTGCGGTGCCGCCGAGATTGATAAGCCCGACCTTTATCTCGCCGGTATAGTCGCTGTCGATAACTCCGACTCCGTTTGACAGGCACAAGCCCTGCTTTACCGCAAGTCCTGAGCGCGCAAAAATAAGGGCGACGGTACCCTTCTGCAGTCCTATGGCAATTCCCGTCGGGATGAGCGCACGCTCGCCCGGTGCAAGAACAACAGGACTGTCGAGACGGGCACACAGATCCATTGCCGCCGCTCCGTCGGTCATATATCTCGGTATCCCGGCTTTTTCGTCGAGAAGCTTTATTTTTAATTCATTCAACTAATTATACCGCCTTGTAAGTATTTTTTCAACTTGCAATTCGCAACAATCGCCGGCCGTTATGCAGGTGTTTTTAGGGATATATTGCAAATCAGGCTCTTTTCCATTTGGTGCCTGACGGCGTATCCTCGAGCACTATGCCCATTTCGGCAAGCTGATTCCTTATTTCATCGGCGAGGGCGTAATCCTTTGCCTTCTTTGCCTCGGCGCGTCTGCTGACAAGCAGTTCTATCTCGCTGTCGCCCTCGGAATCGGCGGGAGCCTCCAAGACGCGCTTTGCGGCCTCTATGAGCCCGAGCGAAAGCACGCTGTCAAAATCCGCGACGGCGTACAGCTTGGTGGCGTCATTGGTATCGGCGCGGAGGGCGTCGAAAACGGCGGTCACGGCAAGAGAGGTATTCAAATCGTTATCGAGGGCGTCGGTAAAGGCCTTTTTCATTTTTTCATATGCAGCCATGTCTACCTCGCCGTCCTGTCTGAGCGCCGCTATGCGCGAAACAAGCTTGGAGTAAGCGAGTGCGGCGTTATCAAGCGCTTCATACGAGAACACAAGGGACTTGCGTTAATGAGACTGAAGGCAGAAGAAGCGGTAGCAAAGCGGGTCGTACCCCTTTTGTTCAAGCAGAGAAACCGTAAGAAACTCGCCCTTGGACTTGGACATTTTACCGCTGTTTGTATTGAGGTGCAATACATGGAACCACTGAGGGCACCACGAATGTCCGAGGTATGCCTCGCTCTGGGCTATTTCATTCGTATGGTGCGGGAAGGCATTGTCTATGCCGCCGCAATGCAAATCGAGGTGCTCTCCGAGATGCTTTATAGAGATAGCCGAGCACTCGATATGCCAGCCGGGATAGCCGAGCCCCCACGGGCTTTCCCATTTAAGCTCCTGACTGTCAAACTTCGACTTGGTAAACCACAAAACGAAGTCCGCCTTATTTTTCTTATTCTCGTCGGCTTCAACGCCCTCACGGACTCCCACCTCAAGATCGTCGGCATCGTGCTTATTAAAAACGTAGTACTCGCTGAGCTTGGAGGTATCGAAGTAGACATTTCCGCCGGCTACATAGGCATAGCCCTTATCCAAAAGGCTTTGAACCATCTCTATAAACTCCGGAATGCAGCCGGTAGCCGGTTCAACTACATCGGGGCGCCTGATATTGAGCTTCCTGCAGTCCTCAAAGAAAGCGTCGGTATAAAACCTCGCAATCTCCATGACCGTCTTATGCTCGCGGCGCGCGCCCTTGAGCATTTTATCCTCGCCGGTGTCGGCGTCGCTCGAAAGATGTCCTACATCCGTAATATTCATTACCCGCTTGACATCAAGTCCGGTATAACGGAGATACTTCTCCAGAACATCCTCCATTATATAGCTTCGAAGATTGCCTATATGGGCAAAATGGTAGACGGTAGGGCCGCAGGTATACATTTTCACCTTGCCGGGCTCGTAGGTCTTAAATTCATCCTTTGTATGTGTAAGAGTATTATATAAAATCATTTATCATCATTCCTCGAATCATCTTTTTTGCCTAGCTCGCGTTCAAGCTCGGCTATGCGTGCCTCAAGTCTGCAAAGCTCCTGAGACACAGGGTCCGGTATATGGATCTGGTCAAGCTCGCCGGAAACACGGTCTCCGTCGCGCTTGATTATTCGCGCCGGTACGCCGACTGCAGTGCAATTATCGGGCACCTCGTTGAGCACAACGGCTCCTGCCGCTATCTTAGAATTATCTCCGACGCGGAAGGGTCCCAAGACCTTTGCCCCCGAGCCCACCATTACATTATTTCCGAGTGTGGGGTGACGCTTGCCGACATCCTTTCCGGTTCCGCCGAGCGTAGCGCCCTGATATATAGTACAGTCGTCGCCGATGACGGTGGTTTCGCCGATGACAACTCCGCTTCCGTGGTCGATGAACAGCCCTTTGCCGATGGTAGCGCCGGGATGTATTTCGGTTCCCGTAAAGAACTTGCCGAGCTGAGAAAGCAAACGAGCGATGAATTTCAATTTAATCTTATAGAAAAAGTGCGACGCTCTGTACCAACAGACCGCATGAAAGCCGGAATACAGAAAAAACACCTCGGCACAGTTCCGCGCCGCGGGGTCGCGTTCCTTTATGGCTTTCAGGTCATATAAAAGCCTTTTGCACAAGATGCATTCTCCTTTCCGAAAAATATGTCCTTCCCGAAAAAAACCGTCAAGCCGAAGCGAAAAATCGCCTTCGGCTCAACCGGGAAATCCCAAAGTTATTCGTTTGGATTGAGACACGACCAGTAGGTTTTGAGATAGTCCACACCCGACCACACGGTCATAATAGTCATGACGCTCATAGCTACCCATGTGAGAGTATGCGTCTCGACAACTGCACCGCTGAAAATCACCGGCTCCAAAAATACTATAAGAATATAGATGCACTGGGAGAAAGTCTTTATCTTGCCGAGCCAGCTTGCGGCGATGACAATGTGCTCGGAGCTGCCCGAGGCAACAAGGCGGATAGATGTGACCGCCAGCTCGCGGAAAATAACAATCGTTCCCGAAATAATGAAGCCCCAATGAAGAAGCTCGCTGTCCTGCCAGTAATTAGACGATGCACAGAAGCAAATGATCGAGCCGAATACCATAAATTTATCGGCGAGAGGGTCAAGAAACTTTCCGAAATTGGTAATGAGATTTCTGCCGCGCGCTATCTTACCGTCGAAAAAGTCGGTTATAGCGGCGAGTGCGAAAATTCCGCATGCAACGCATCTGAAAACATTTGAGCCCGGAAGCAATGCAAATGCCATAAATACCGGCACGAGAATAATCCGTATCAATGTAAGTCTATTGGGTAGATTCATTTTTCAATACTCGGGAGAAAACTCCCGCCTTTCGCAAAGTAGTAGCTATACTCTGACCCCGACAAGGTCGTAATCAAGCGTCGATTGGATTCTGACGTTTACAAAATCGCCCTCCTTAGGCTTTTTGGCCGCAGTGAAATACACTCTGCCGTCAACCTCGGGTGCAAATGCCGCGCTTCTGCCGAAAAAGCACCCACCGACAGGGTCGTAACCCTCGCAGAGCACCTTCACGGTCTTTCCGACCTGTTCGGCAAGATAATCGCTAACAACAGTATATTGTTTATTCATAATATTGTCAAGTCTTACCGCCTTTGTTTTTGCCGAAACCTGACCCTTGAGCCCGTAAGCCTCGGTGCCTTCCTCCCGCGAATACTCAAACGCGCCGAGATGATTGAAACGCGCTTGTCCGACAAAATCAAGCAGCTCCTTGAAGTCGCTGTCGCGCTCGCCGGGGAAACCGACCATTACTGTAGTGCGAAGCACGATATCCGGCATTGCGGCGCGCAGGCGCTTTACGGCGTCCTCTATATCGGCGCGGCTGCCGTGGCGGTTCATGGCAGTAAGCATACGGTCGCTTATATGCTGAATCGGGATATCGATATATTTTACGATACTATCATACTTTTTCATTACCGATATCAGAGAATCGGTTATCTTATCGGGATAGCAATACAGCACCCTTATCCACTCGAAAGAAAAGTCGGGAGAGGTACACAGAGCCTCTAAAAGCCGGTCAAGAGAATATGTGCCGTACAGGTCAAGGCCGTATCGGCTGGTATCCTGAGCGATGAGGCAAAGCTCCTTTACGCCCATATCGTACAAATCCTTCGCTTCCGCCAGAATATCCTCTATCCTTCTCGAACGGAATTTACCGCGGATACTCGGAATCGCACAGTAGCTGCAACGGTTATCACACCCCTCGGCTATACGCAGATATGCCGAATACTCGCTGCCGATGACCGCGCGGTCGCCCTCGATGCACAGCGCTTCGGGCGCATCGTGCCTGTAGAGCTTTTGGCCGTCGAAAACCTTTCTGACCGTCTCGCAGATATCCTGCTCTGCTCCCAAACCGAGGATAGCATCCACCTCCGGGATGTCCTTCTTTATCTCCTCAAAATAACGCTGAGCCATACAGCCTGTGACGATAATTCCCTTGAGAGAACGGTTCTTCTTGAGCCAATCGAGGTCGAGAATGCTCTCTATCGACTCCTCCTTGGCGCTCTGAATAAAAGCGCAGGTATTTACTATCATGACATCGGCATTGATGTCCTCATCCACTATAACAAAATCCTCGTCTGCCGCGAGACGGCCGAGCATAAGCTCAAGATCCATTTGATTCTTGGCGCAGCCGAGCGACAGATATCCTACTTTAATACTCAACTTTTCTTTTCCTTACCATATTATTATTTATCTTACAGCCTCGACAGCGTCCCGTATGACGTCATACGGGTAGCCGTAGCGCGAAAGCATGCGGACAAGGCTGTTCCTTGAAGCCGGGTCGGCAAGACGCGAAGCGATATCGCTCTGCTTTTTCAGCAGCTTGACGGCGCGCGGAGTATAATCGACATCCGCCGACAGCGCACGCCGGATGCTTTTGGGTGAAAAATCCCGCTTGACAAGCTCCTGCCGCACGCGCAAGGGACCGTACAGGGAGGCTTCACAGTCCGCAAGTACCTTTTCTAAAAAAGCCCGCTCGTTTATGTAGCCCTCGCCGTGCAGATAGACGACAACCTGCTTCGCGGTATCACGGTCTGCGGGGGGCGGGGCTTTCTCGAGAATCTTTCTCATCAAGCCGCGGGGGGTATAATCGTGATATCCGAGAGCACGCAGCGCGATGTCCTTATAACGGTCAAATAGCTCACTCATAAATCGAGATCGTCGAGGTCGAGCTCGGAGTCGCTCTCCTGAAGGTCATCCTCCTCTACCTTGACGGCGCCGCCAGACAGCTTATCCTTTTGTGCAAATATTCTGTTCTTGATTTCCTCGGCAACGGCGGGATGCTCTTCAAGATACTGCTTGGCCTTATCCTTACCCTGGCCGATACGCTCGCCGTTATAGCTGAACCAGGAGCCGCTCTTCTCTACTATCTCGAGCGCAACGCCCATATCGATGAGCTCGCCCTCCTTTGATATGCCGTGGCCGTAGAGAATGTCAAACTCCGCTACCTTGAAGGGCGGTGCGACCTTATTTTTCGCCACCTTACACTTAATGTGGTTGCCTATGACCTCGGTCTTATCCTTTATCTGCTCTCCGCGGCGGACATCGAGTCTTACAGAGGCATAAAACCGGAGGGCGCGGCCGCCGGTGGTAACCTCGGGATTGCCGTATGTAACTCCGACCTTTTCGCGAAGCTGGTTTATGAAGATAAGCACGCACTTGCTTCTGGAAACCGTGCCGGAAAGCCTGCGCAGAGCCTGTGACATCATGCGCGCCTGAACGCCGACAGTGGACTTGCCCATTTCGCCGTCTATCTCAGCCTTGGGCACAAGTGCCGCAACCGAGTCAACGACAAGGACATCCACCGCCTGGGAGCTGACGAGCGCGTCGGCAATATCAAGCGCCTGTTCGCCGTTGTCCGGCTGTGAAACGAGAAGATTGTCTATATCGACGCCGAGAGCCTTGGCATACACCGGGTCGAGGGCGTGCTCGGCATCCACGAAAGCGGCGGTACCGCCCTCCTTCTGCACCTCGGCTACGATATGAAGCGCAAGAGTGGTTTTACCGGAGGACTCGGGGCCGTATATCTCGACTATTCTTCCCCTCGGAACGCCGCCGATGCCGAGCGCCATATCAAGCGAAATCGAGCCTGTCGAAATCGCGCTGACATTCATGGTCGCATTTTCCCCCAGCTTCATTACCGAACCCTTGCCGAATTTTTTATCGATCTTACTGAGTGCTGTCGCAAGCGCTTTTTCTCTGCCGCCCTCCTCAACTGTCTCCTTTGCCTTAACTTTCTTTTCAGCCATTTTCTTATATCCTTTCGACAATTAATATTACGGTTTTTCGTTACACTGACAACATTATATCCTATTGTTTTCGTAATTTCAACAGTTTTTTTCAATTAAAGCGGCCCGCGGAAGACCGGCCCCGTCCGGAAAGACGGTACAGCCGAAGCCGTATTGTTTCGCAACAGCGGCAATATCCCGATCTTGGTCAAAGCCTATCTCGAAAACAAGGCGGCTTCCCCTTCGCACAAGCGGCGCGCAAAGCCGGGTTATACGGCGGTAAAATCTCATTCCGTCCTCGCCGCCGTCCAGCGCGAGAGACGGCTCTCTTTTGACATTTTTCGGCAGCTTCTGCATATCTTTCGTCCTGATATACGGAGGATTTGCAGTAATAACAGCCGGGGAAAATTCATTTAACAGCGCTTCGGCGCGGTCGGAAAACAGGTCGCAGACAGAGCATGACAGGCGCCCGTTCACCCCGTGCAGGCGCGCATTTTCCAGCGTGAGAGCGACCGCATCGGGCGAAATATCGACTGCCTGCGCGCGGGTATCAGGCAAATCTGCAAGCACAGTGATGGGAATAATGCCGCTTCCTGTGCAGAAATCGAACAGGGCTGCGCCGGACGCATACCTTTCTGCAAGGCGGCAAACCACGGCGGTATCCTCACGCGGGATGAGCACATTCTCATGCACCGCGAAGCGTCTGCAGCAAAAATAGGCGCTCCCCAGATAATACTGAAGCGGATAGCCGTCGCAAAGGCGGCCTGCGTCTTCAACCGCCGCGCCGGCAAGCGGCTGCGTCGCGTGCGGCGACAGTATATGAGCTTCTGTCGCTATACCGTTTTTCTCGCAGAGCGCCGTCCAAAGGTCGCGGAAGGAAAACATTTCCTGCGCGCAGGAGACGGCAAATATGCGCTTAATCTCAATATAAAGCTCGCGCTCGGTCACTTTTCCAGGGCTTCGGATACTGCCGAAGCTTCAGCCTCCCCGGACTCTTTTCGGTCGGGCAGTACAATGTTTTCAAAAATGCTCTCCTCCGGAAATTCCTCGGGAAGCGCCGACTTGAGCGCGACTATGGCACACTCGATCTGGTCGCCGGTGGGTTCCTTTGTGGTGAGGTGCTGCATCCATATACCGGGCTTTGTGACTATTCTGATAAAAAGGTTGTCGTGGCGGCCGGCATAACGGATGATTTCATAGCCGCCGCCGACAATAAATGGCAGAATGAGCAGACGAATGACGGTGCGCAGCCACACGATATCGGTCTGGATAAGCATGGAAATAAGTATGCCGACAACTATCATTACCACCATAAAGCTGGTGCCGCAGCGCGGATGAAGTCTGCCCTGCCGGCTGACATTTTCAACCGTCAGCTCGAGGCCGTGTTCGTAGCAGAATATGCTCTTGTGCTCGGCACCGTGATACTGAAAGGTTCGCTTGATGTCCGGCATAAGCGATATAAGCGCGATATACGCGATGAATATGCCCATTTTGAGCACGCCCTCAATCAATGCGCGCAGATACTGATTAAACTCCGTGCCGCACAGATACTCTATGAGCTTGGTGACTCTTATGGGCAGGTACATAAACAAAAGCAGAGCGAGTGCTACGCCGAGAACCGAGCCGATAGCGGCCACCACCGCAATGAGTGATTTTCCGAAGTGCTTTGACAGCCACTTTTCAAACTTTGTTTCCTCTTCCTCAAATCCCTGCGCCTCGGCTGAAAAAGTCAGAGTCGACATGGAAAGCTTCATCATTTCGACAAAATTCACGCAGCCGCGGATAATAGGCCAGCCCAGAAAATGTATCCTGTCCTTGATGGACGTATTCGGATGCGTATCGGTAACTATATTGCCGTCCGGGGTGCGGACCGCCGTAGTGTACTGCTTGGGGCCGCGCATCATAACGCCCTCAAGCACCGCCTGACCCCCGACCTTGCCGATGCGCGACTTGAGCGCGTCAGCCTTATCGGGGCATGAACATTTCTTGTCTTTCATAGTTCGCCTTTCATATGTAAAACATTACTTATATCCGCTGAAAACAGCAGTAACCCAAGCTGTCAGGATTTGAAATTGACCGAGTCGAACAGCGCCTTGGCATCTTCCAAGTGCGCGTCGTAATATGCGGTCGGCGCGGTATAAGTGAAGGTATAGAGATTTCCGCCGCCGTACAGCATGAACTGCAGATACTTATACTCTACTCCGGCTACCGATCCGGTATAACAAACCGTGAGCGAATTGTCGCCCTCGATGCGGTCGCCTATCTCGCGGTAATCGGCAAAGCTCTTCTGAAACTCATCGGAAAACATATCAAAGTATTCCTCAATACTGCTGATATTGGAATTAACGCTGAGCACCGTGGCGGTGACATTTGAGATGTCGTCGCTTGCCTGCGGGTCGGAGACTATAACCTTAATGAGTCCGTCATTGCGGTCAAGCGTCCAATCCTCGGGGTAGTAGAAATAAAAATCCACGGCGTCGTTTGTCGCCTCCGCATAGCCCTCCGGAATGTCTGACGGCGCGTCGTCCGAGCAGGCCGTAAACAGCGAAACGAGTACAAGCATGAGTGCAAGAAGTAAGGCAGTCTTTTTCATTATATTTTTCCTTTCAATTATATCAGTCAAGCACCTTTGAAAGCACCTGAACGATTACGGTATTCGAGACAAAGAGCGCATTATCGGTAAGGGTATAGCCGTCGGCTGTCGGCCGCGCACAGCCCGCGTCGGTCACCGCTTCGAGCGCCTCGCGGATAACGGGAAAGCGCTTTTCATTCACTCCGAGCTCCGACATCCGCCCAAACGAAAGGCCTGCCGATGTGCGAAGCGAGAGCATTATGTATTCCTCGGCAATATCCCGCTCGCGGGAGAGACCTGCATCTACAGTCAGGGAGCGGAAGCTGCCTGCTTTCAGGTAACGCGGCAGGTCATTTGCCACCGAGAAGCGGCGCCCGCCGTAATAGGAATGGGCCGACGGTCCGAAGCCGTAGTACTCGGAAAGATCCCAGTACTTCTCATTGTGACGGCAATTATAACCCGGTTTCGCGGCATTTGAAATCTCGTATCTCTCATAACCGCAGTCCTGCAAAAATCCGAGTGCATACTCGTACATAGCGCGCGAGGCGTCGTCATCGGGATAGCTGTAATCCTTTGCAAGCAGAGGCGCGTCCTCCTCCAGCGTGAGGCAATAAAACGAAATGTGCTCGGGCGAAAGCTCCGCCGCCGCCGAGAGGCTTTGCCGCCAATCCGACAGCGACTGCTCCGGAAGCCCGTAAATGAGGTCGAGCGAAAGATTGTCAAAGCCGGCCTGTCTTGCCGCTTCCGCCGCGCGCACCGTATCGGTATGACGGTGAAGACGCCCCAAGCGGGAAAGCTCGCTGTCGTGTGCGGACTGCATGCCGATGCTGACACGGTTGACGCCGGCGCGGCGGTAACCGGACAGCTTATCGTAATCCAGAGAGTTCGGATTTGCCTCAAGCGAAATCTCGCAGTCGCGGGAGACATGAAAACGTTTCGCAATCACCCCGAGCAGGGCGTCGACATCAGAAGCGTCCATGAGCGACGGAGTGCCGCCGCCGAAATACACGGTATCGACTGTTTTGTCGGTTTCAAGGGACTCTATCTGCCGCGCAAGCGCCGAAATATAGCTTTTTTGCAATTCGGTCTTTTCCACCGAATAGAAGTCGCAATACAGACACTTTTTTCGGCAGAACGGGAAATGAATATATAAACCGAGATTATTCGTCAAGCTTAAGCACCGCCATAAACGCCTCCTGCGGCACCTCGACCGTGCCCAGCGAGCGCATACGTTTTTTTCCTTCCTTCTGCTTTTCAAGCAGTTTTTTCTTTCGCGTTATATCGCCGCCGTAGCATTTTGCAAGGACATCCTTACGCATCGCCTTGACGGTTTCACGTGCAATTATTCTGCCGCCGACCGCCGCCTGAATGGGTATCTCAAACAACTGACGCGGTATATTGTCCTTTAATTTTTCGGCTATTCTGCGGGCTCTCGCATATGCCTTATCTGAATGAACGATGAAGGAAAGTGCGTCGACTACCTCGCCGTTCAACAGTATATCGAGCTTGACAAGGCTGGATTTGACATATTCCGACTCCTCATAATCGAGAGAAGCGTAGCCCTTTGAGCGCGATTTGAGCGCGTCGTAGAAATCGTAAACTATCTCGTTGAGCGGCAATCTGTAATGCAGCTCAACGCGGTTGGCGGACAGATACTTCATATCATCGAAAATGCCGCGCCTGTCCTGACAAAGGTCCATTATGTTGCCGACAAACTCGCTCGGCGTGATGATGCTTGCCTTGACTACCGGCTCGTATGCCGCCGCTATCTGTTCGGAGGCGGGATAATTCGAGGGGTTATCTATAAACACTGTTTCGCCGTTTGTAAGGTCGAGCTTATATACAACGCTGGGCGCGGTAGTGATAAGGTCGAGGTTGAACTCTCTCTCCAGCCGCTCCTGAATTATCTCCATATGAAGCAGTCCCAAAAAGCCGCAGCGGTAGCCGAAGCCGAGAGCAAGGGAGGTCTCCGGCTCGTACGACAGCGAGGCGTCGTTGAGAACCAGCTTATCGAGCGCATCGCGCAGGTCATTATACTTGGCGCCGTCAGCCGGATATATACCGCTGAACACGACGGGAAGCGCCTTTTTGAAGCCGCTGAACGGACTGTCAGCCGGATTTGACGCCAGAGTTATGGTATCGCCGACCTGTGTTTCCTTTAGATTCTTTATGGAAGCGGTAAGGTATCCCACCTCGCCGGAACGGAGGATTCCGGTAGGCTCAAGGCCGAAAGCGCGCATACAGCCGATCTCGACTATCTCATACTCCGCGCCGTTGGACATCAGACGAATGACGTCCCCCTTTCTGAGAACGCCGTCAAACAGGCGGAAATACACGATTACTCCCTTATACGAGTCGTAAACCGAGTCGAAAATGAGCGCCTTGGGCGGGAGCGAATCGTCGCCCTCGGGTGCGGGTATATTATGCACCGCCGCCTCAAGCACATCCTTGACATTCAAGCCTGTCTTGGCGGAAATGCAGGGCGCGTCCTCTGCCGGTATGCCGATTATCTCCTCGATATCCGCCTTACAGCCCTCTATATCCGCGCTGGGCAAATCTACCTTGTTTATTACCGGCACAAGCTCGAGGTTATGGTCTACCGCGAGGTAGGCGTTTCCGAGAGTCTGTGCTTCAATGCCCTGCGACGCATCCACCACTAAAAGCGCGCCCTCACACGCCGAAAGCGAACGGGACACCTCGTAGTTGAAATCGACATGACCGGGGGTATCTATCAGGTTGAACTCATATGTTTTGCCGTCATCGGCATTATATGTAAGCTTGACTGCGCGCGCCTTGATGGTAAGTCCGCGCTCGCGCTCCAATTCCATATCGTCAAGCACCTGCTCCTCCATTTCGCGCTTGCTGACCGAGTCTGTCAGCTCCAGCAAGCGGTCGGCAAGCGTGCTCTTGCCGTGGTCGATGTGAGCGATTATACAGAAATTTCTGATGTTTTCCTTTTTTGCCATTCAGTCTCTATCCCTATTTTTCATAAATCTTTCGGTCTCGCGCTTTATGTCGCGCTTTTGCAGTGACTCGCGCTTATCGTACAGCTTTTTGCCGCGGCAGAGACCGACCGAAACTTTAATTCTGCCATTTTTATAATATAACGCAAGCGGAATAAGGCTGTAGCCGTCCCGCTCAACCAAGCCCATGAGCTTTAGAATTTCCTTTTTATGCATCAGAAGCCGGCGTACTCTCAGGGGGTCCTTATTGAACACATTTCCCTTTTCATACGGGCTGATGTGGGCGTTCATGAGCCAGAGCTCGCCGCGTACTACCGAGCAGTAGGAATCCTTCAGGCTGACGCCGCCGCACCGTATGCTCTTTATCTCGGTGCCGGTAAGCTCTATGCCCGCCTCATATTTTTCCTCCACGAAATAGTCGTGGTAAGCCTTGCGGTTTTCCGCCGCTTGTCTTTCAGTCTTTTTTTCAGCCATATCGGCTCCTTATACGGTACTTAATAATTGTTTCACTCGTCGGGGTCATTATCGGACAGCATCCCGGCGCTGTTTTCCGGAAGCACGGAAACATCCTTGAGGCGGCGGCGAATGGCGCGTGTGCGCACGCCCACCAGCTTATCGAGCTCGCCGTTGGCCTGATTGAGCTTATTCTGAGTGGCGATAAGCACGTCCTCGAATCTTTCAAACTCGGTCTTGACAGCCGAAAGCACGTCCCAGACCTCGCCGGAGCGCTTTTGTATGGCGAGCGTCTTAAAGCCCATTCTGAGGCTGTTGAGCAGAGCCGCCATAGTGGTGGGGCCCGCGATATTTATCTTAAACTCGCTCTGCAGCTTTTCCATCAGCCCCAGCCGCAGCACCTCGGCGTATATTCCCTCCGTGGGAAGGAACATGACCGCAAAATCGGTAGTGTCGGGCGGGCAGACATACTTATCGTGAATATCCTTGGCAAACGAGCGAATCTTGACGGAAAAATCGTTTCTCGCCGCCTTTACACGCTCGGGATCGCCGCTGTCATAGGCGTCTTCCAGCTTCTGATATGTATCTACCGGGAACTTTGAATCTATCGGCAGATATACCGGCCTGCCGTCGCCCCCGCCGGGCATTTTCACTGCGAACTCCACGCGGTTCTGCGAGCCGCGGACCGTCGCGATATTCTCCTCGTACTGGTCGGGCGACATTATCTCGGAAAGAATGGCTCCGAGCTGAATCTCGCCGAGAATTCCGCGTGTTTTAACATTTGAAAGCACCTTTTTCAGGTCGCCGACGCCGGTGGCAAGCGACTGCATTTCGCCCAGCCCCTTATACACCTGTTCGAGACGGTCGCTGACCTCCTTGAAGGACTGACTGAGGCGCTTTTCAAGAGTTGACTGCAATTTCTCGTCGACTGTTGCGCGAATCTCGGTCAGGCGCTTGTCGTTTTCCTCGCTCAGAGCCTTAAAGCGGCCCTCGAGAGAGAGTCTGAGCGCCGACATGCTGTCGTTCAATATGCGCGAGAGCTCCTCAAGGCGTTTGTTCTGCAATTCAAAAACCTGCTTCTGAGACTCGGCAAGGGCGCTGTTGGCGGCGGATACCGCGCTTTGCGTAGATGAATTTATCTCCATCTTTGCGCGGGAGAGCTTTTCCTCAAGCTCGTGTGACACGCTGTCCTTTTTGCCCGAGCGCACAAAGGCCAACCCCGCCAAAACAAGAGACGCGAGCGTCAAAATGAGTATTGCGATAAGCAAAGCTGTTTCCATATACTTCTGTACTCTCCTTTTTGCCGGAGCTTATACTATGCGGGAAAAGTCCGGCCGGTATCCGTCAATGGCGCGCTCTACAGCTCGCCGTCGAGGTAGCGTTTGTAATTTGCCTTATGCTCGGCATAAGTCGAGGCATATTCATTCCTGCCGTCGTGGCGGTTTATAAAATAGTAATAATCGCTGCTGTCGGCAAACAGCACGCCCTCGATAGCCTCGGTCGTGGGATTGCAAACCGCGGAAGGCATGAGACCGTTATACATATAAGTATTATACGGGCTGTCTACCCTGACATCCTCATTTGTGGCGCTTCGGGTAAAGCCGTCGAGAACATACAGCACCGTGCGGTCGCTCTGCAGCTTGGGAAAATCCGGCGATTTCAGACGGTTGAGAAAGACCGAAGCGGTCATGCTGCAGTCCCGGTTATCGGCGGTTTCTATTTCCACTACAGAGGCAAGCGTTATTACCTCATCCATATTCAGTCCCAATTCCGCCGCACGGTCATAACAGCTGTCGGTAAAAAACGAGTCAAAGCGCGAAAGTATTGCCGAAAGCACGGTCTGCTCGTCGGCGTTTGCCGGAAAGGAGTAATCCCCGGGCAACAGATATCCCTCCAAAAGATACTTTCTGTCCGGCGACAGGGAGCATTCCTTCAGCTTCTCTTCAAAGCGAAAGCCGAAATCGTGATTTTGCAACAGGTCTATATATTTTTCCGTACTGCCGAGTCCGCTTGCGGTCAGCAGGGCGACAATATCATCGATACGCTGGTTCTCGCCTATCGTCACGCGCACGGAGGCTATCGGTGCCGAGGCAGTCGTCATTTCTGCCGAGGTGTCGGAGGATACGGGCATTTCTGTTGTCTTTTCAGACGGCGCGGACGGGTCGGAGCAGGACGGCAGGACGCACATCACGCCCACCGTCAGCGCCGCTGTTAAAACCTTCCTGAATACCATTACTTTGTCTTATTCTGCTCGCGGGCAATAACGCTCTGATGCTCGCTGAGCGTCTTTGAAAAGATATTATAGCCGTCACTGCCGGCGTAGAAGAAGTAGTAGCCGGTCTCCTCCGGATAAAGCGCCGCGGTTATCGCGTCGATGCCGGGATTACAGATAGCAGACGGCGGCAAGCCGTTATAAAGGTAGGTATTATACTTGGAATCGGTATTGCGAAGCTCTGCCGTAATATGCTCGGCATGCTCGGCAAGGCAGTACTGAACTGTCGCGTCGCTTTCGAGCTTGGGGAAGCTCTTAGAGCCGAGACGGTTATAGAATACCGACGCGGTGGTGTAAAACTCGCTTGCAAACTTTGATTCCTTCTGAACTATGGAGGCGATGGTCATTACTTCGTCCATATTGTAGCCGAGCTCCTTGCAACGGCTGAACTCCGCCTCTCCGAACAGCGAGCTGAAATTATTGAGGAATTTATCCACTACCGCGACCTCGGTGGAGTCGGTGTAAAACTCGTAGGTGTCGGGGTACAGATAGCCCTCGAGACGGTACTTGCGGTCGGACGAAAGCTCGATTTTCGAGAGCTCGGTCATAAACGGATAATCGTAGGCGTAATTATTTATCGCGTCGACATACCCCTCCCGCGTGCCGATATTGTTTTCAACCAGAACGTCGATTATTTCATCCACCGTCATGCCCTCGGGGAAGGTCAGCTTGACAGTCTTTCGCGCGGGAGCCTTGCCGGCTTTTATGGTGTAAATAATCTGGTCATAATTCATATTTGAATTGAGCGTATATATACCCTCGGCGAACTCGAGATTGCTGTTTCTGTACTTAAATCCCGCATACAGTCTGAACGCCAGCGGCTGAGAGATGACATTGCTGGACTTGAGCACATCGGCGACCTCTGAGATAGACGCGCCGGTATTTATTACGACCGTGGTCTCATAATCGTCCTTGACAAAAGCAAAGCAGTCGTTGGCAAACTTGATGCCGACAACCGAGAGAAGGATGCTGACGCCGATGACGGCGACAATATACACTATAGTCTTGGAAAATGTCGAGAAAATGCCGCCCTTATCCTTTACCTTCACTTGATCCTCCTCCGAATGCTCCCTGCCGGAGCGGCCGGGCTTTTCCTCCGACGCTTTCACCGGCGGTTTTGCCGGCCTTGCCGCTCTTGCCGGTTTCTCCGTCCCGGCCTTTGCCGGAGCGGCGGATTTTGCCTTTCTTGCCGGTGCGGAAGGCCTTCTCTCGGATATAATTACATCCTGCTCTGCGGCGGTCATCACCCGCGTTCTTTCATTTCCCGTGGCATCCTCGTCTGTCTGCTCCACCGACGGCACCGTCTGAGTCGGCGCCTCTGACGGGCGCTGAGGTGCGGACGGCTTTCTTGCCGCAGAAGGGTGTGACGGCACTCTGCGGGCAGCGGTGGGACGGCGGGCAGGTCTCGGCGCGGAATTCTGAGCCGCAAGACTGCCGTTTTCCTCAAGCTCGCGGTCGATATCTCTGACATCAAACGAGTCTGCCGACTCCTCTTTACGCTCTTTCGAGTCGCTTCTTCCGGACGCGATGATATCGATATCATCCGTGCCGAACAGTTTATTATCCTCCATAAATCCGTTCCTTTCAAATCAAAAGATAATATATTGGGTATAATCCGGCATCATACGACGCCGGCGGCTTTCAGTACAAAAAACGCGGCAACCGCCAGAAACGACGGTGAAAAGAATATTTCCGAAAGTCTTGCCGCCAGGCCTTCCGAACGGAGAAGCTTTTTGGCGGCCGGCGAAGCGTCGGCCTCAAGACCCGCCGACAAAAGCTCCCTTCGGCGTTCATAGCCGGATTTTTCTATGGCGCGGCGCTTATAATACGAATCGACCTGACCGATAAAAAACCACAGGCAAACGAGAAACGCCGCGATAAGGACATATAAAAGCAGGAAATTATTTCCCGACTGATTGATATAATTCAAAAAGTTTTCCTGAAAATACAGGCTGACGATATTGCAGAGCATATGAAGTATTATTGCCGGAAGCGTGCTGTCGCAAACCACCGTGATAATCCCGAACATTACGCCGCCGAAAAAGTAAAACGGCAGTGAAGCAAACGAAAAATGCAGCATGGCGAAGCACACCGAGGTAAAAACAACCGTCAGCGCCGGGCCGTATTTGCGGTATTCGTAAAACAGCACTCCGCGGAACAAAAGCTCCTCCAAAAACGCCGGCAGCACCGCAAGACTCAGCACTATAAGCGCCTCCTCCGAGCCGGAGACCACCGGAAGCGCCTCCGTAGCCTCCGAAAAGCTGTCCGAGGTGTAAAAGGCGATATACCTGAGGATAGCAAGTCCGACAACCGTCATTACCGAAGCAACCGCAATAAAGGAGATATCTCTGTTTTTCACGCGGCGGACTCCCGTGGCCTCCCCGAGCTTCAAGCCCCTTACCCTCAAATAAAAGGCGAGCGGCAGAAGAAATGCGAGAAAATTCATTATTACCGCCGACAGATACATATTGTCGCTCAGCCTGCCGATAACGCCGACCAGCGAATCCGACAGCCCGGTGATAACAAACGTCGCAAGGACAAGAAGCGGCGCCAAAAGCGCTGATTTTATCCGCATTTTCTACCTCACATAATATTTACAAATCAGTTAGTATTTCCTTCTCGGTGACTATACAGTCAAGCCTCACGTCGTACCTGCCGTGCGGCAGAGCCGCTACAACGGTTTCCGAGAAGAACAGACCGACGGAGACCGCGCCGACGGCCGACGGCAAAAATCTGTCGTAATATCCGCCGCCGTAGCCGAGGCGGTAAAGCTCTCTGTCGGCCGCGACGCCCGGAACTATGACAAGCGTATTTTCAAAAGAATACAGCCGCTCGCCCCCCGAGGGCTCGCGAATGCCGTGGGCTCCGACCGGCATTTTGCCGGGGTCCTCCACGCGGTAAAAAGACAGCTTTGAGCCCGGCTCACAGCGCGGATAATATACCCGCTTTCCCGCCGCCCGAGCCGCGAGAAAAAGACCGCCCGTATCCACTTCATTTGCAAGCGGCGAATAAAGAAGGATATTTTCGCTGTTTTCAAAAGCCGCAAGGCGGGAGCATTTCAGGCAGATCTGCTCCGACGCGGCGGTCTTATAGCCGCTGTCCAGAAGGCGGCGCCTTTCAAGCAACTGCCTGCGAAGACTTTCCTTAGTCAAGCGTATATCGCTCCCCTGACCTCATCTGCCGCCGAAGCGCCCTTCAGGACGGAGACGAGGGCAAGACCGAACTCCACAGCCGAGCCCGCCGCCTCGGCGGTTACTATCCTGCCGCAAACACAGACTTTTTCATCGGAAACGATACAGCCTTCAAGCTCATCCTTCATGGTCGGATAGCAGGTTGCGGTAACGCCCCTGAGTAAGCCCAATTTCGAAAGCACGGTCGGCGCGGCGCAGATAGCCGCGATGCAGCACTGCTTTTTACTGCAGTCGGTGATAAGCTCAAGCGCCTTTTTGCACGCGCTTATCTCACGGACTCCGCCGACACCGCCCGGCAGAATTAGCATATCCGCGCTGTCGGAGCTTATCTCGTCTACCGAAACCGCACACTCAACTGTAATACCATGCGAACCGGTCACCGTCAATCTGTCGCCGTACAGGCTGACCATGGTAACGCTCAGACCGGCGCGGCGGAGAATATCTATCGGCGCGACCGCCTCTGTCTCCTCAAAGCCGTCGCCCATCAAAATATAAATCATAAGCTTTTCACCTTCGTATTTATTCTGTCGGCAGAGCCGAAGCAATTACGGCAAGTATTTCATCGGTGATGCTCTCTTTCGGACGCATTCCGCCCTCCCCGGAGCAATGCACCACCTGCCAGTCCCACTTGCGGCTGACCTCCATTGCGGCGCTGTACGCCTGACGGAGGTGATTTGTATTTTCATGAATATCGGTCTTTTCGCCGCGCTTCTCTATCATCGACAAGCTGACCTCCACCGGAACTTCCAGAAGCACCGTCAAATCGGGACGCGGCAGTCCGAGAAGTCCGTATTCGTAGCTCTCGAGCCAATCGAGAAACTCTCCGCGGCGCTCGCTCTCCAGCTTGGCCGCCTGATGAATCGCATTCGAGGTAGTATAGCGTGTGGCAAGAATGATTGCTCCGTCCAGGTAATCCTGCTTCCAGCCGAGATTATACGACGCATATCTGTCAACGGCGTAAAAGGTGCTGGCCGCGTAGCAATTGACTGCGTTCGGGTCGCTGCCGTAGGCGCCGTTCAAGTACATTTCCACCGGAGCGCACGCCGGGGTGCCGTAGTTCGGAAACGACACGAGCCTGACTTTTTTGCCCTGCTGTACCAGACGGCGGTACACAAGCTCGGACTGCGTGCTCTTGCCGCTTCCGTCCAAACCGTCTATAGTGATAAGAAATCCCATATATCGCCTTTCCTTTATGCCTTGTCCTTACGGCAAAACACGGTAGAGATAATAAACTTCGGCAGTTTCATCATCCTGCCGATTCTGGAGGGCTGCTTCAGCAGTCTGTAAAACCACTCGAGACGGGTCCTGATGAAAAAGCGGGGGGCGCGCTTGACCGCGCCGGCGAAAACGTCGAGACTGCCGCCCAGTCCGATAAGACAGCCTGCCCTGAGCTGAGAGCGGTGGTCATAAATCCACTTTTCCTGCCGCGGCGCGCCGAGACAGACAAACACGAAATCGGGATCGGCGGCATTAATCTGCTCTATAATCTCGGCGCTCTGCTCCTCCTTGAAGTAGCCGTCATGCGTGCCGCAGGGTCTGAAGCCCTCATACTTCTCGCCGAGCTTTTGCCCCGCAAGGTCGGCTATGGACGGCTCGCCGTCGCGCTCGGGCTTAGAGCCGAGGAAAAATATCCTTTTGCCGCTTTTCGCGCTTTCGCGCACTATGGCTTCCGCAAGCTCGATACCTGCCACCTTGCCCTTGAGGGGGCGGTGAAGAAGCTTTGACGCGAGCACGACTCCCGCGCCGTCGGGAATAATCATATCCGCCGAATTTATAATATTCTCTATCGCCTTATCCTCGATGCACATCTGCACTATCTCGGCGTTCGGCGTGTATATGACCCTGGCTTGCCTCGTTTCTCCGAATGTCAGCGCTCTAAACAGTGCCTCAGACTCGTCAACATTATCGAAGCGGACGCCGCGGACATTTATTTTCTCTGTTGTATCGCCGTTCATAACCGTCAGTATTCCTTATAACATTTGAATATAATCATACATTGTGTATTATAGCACACGCGAGCCCGGAATGCAACGAAAAAACGCTCCGAAAAGAGGTTTGATATTGAAAAAACGCGGTATCTGTTATATAATTCTGAATATACTACAATCCGCGCATTATTTCGCGGGGACAGGACTTTTCAGTGATACAGGAAATAACGCCGGTCGCGCAGAAAACCGCGGCTCTTTTTCTCGTCATGCTGTGCGGCATTATCGCCAGACGGCGGCATCTTATAGACGAGAACTCAACCACCGCGATGTCGCGGCTTCTGCTGTATGTAACACAGCCGCTTTTAATAATTTCATCCTTTGAACTCGAATACAAGCCCTCGCTTATAGCCACCGGACTGACGGTGCTGGCAGTCTCGGTGGGAGTTCACCTGGCCTCAACCCTGCTCGGGCGGCTTCTGTTTTTCAGAATATCGGACGGCGAACAGCGAAAAATATTCCGATACGCTTTTATTTTCGCCAACTGCTCGTTTCTCGGATTTCCTCTGCTCGACATAATTTTCAAGTCCGGAGAGGGCATTTTCTACGGCTCCTTTTGGTGCATAATGTTCAATTTCTACAACTGGACATACGGCTACTCGCTTATGCAATCGAAGCAAAACTCCAAAATCAACTGGTTCAAGGCATTTGTCAACGCCGGCACGGTATCGACGCTTATCGGTATCATTATTTTCTCATTCAGAATCAGGCTGCCCGAGGTAATAAGCGACACGCTGGAAACAGTGGGAGACATGACATTTCCGCTGTCTATGATAATAATCGGCTCGCTGCTTGCCGACATCGACTTCAAGAGAGCGCTGAAGGACATACGGCTGTACATATTTGCCTTGCTCAAGCTGTTCGTGCTCCCGCTGGCCGCAATTCTCATATGCGCGGTGCTCCGTCTTTCGGGTGCCGTCCCGCTCATGGCGGTGATTATGTGCAGTATGCCGAGCGCGACAAATACGGCGATATTTGCCGACGCCTTCGGCGCTGACAAGTCGCTGGCGGCAGAGCTTGTCGGCGTATGCACCCTTTTTTCCGTAATTACGATTCCCGCGATACTCTGGATTTACAATATACTGATAGCTTAAAAGAAAGGCTCGGTCAGACAAATGAAACAAACTGTTATTGAAGCGGCGCTCGGAAAAACGGGTGCGGACATTATCTTCAAAAACGCAAAGATTGTCGACGTATTTTCCGGCAAAATAATAAACGGCGATGTGGCTGTCAAGGACGGAATTATAGCCGGTCTCGGTGTATATAACGGCGAAAACGAGGTAAATCTCAAAGGAAAATACCTTATTCCCGGCCTTATCGACAGTCACATGCACATAGAATCCACCATGCTCAAGCCGTCGCAATACGCGCGTCTCATCGCGGCGCGCGGCGTCACCACGCTGATTGCCGACCCGCACGAAATCGCCAATGTCTGCGGTGCCGAGGGAATACGCTTTATGGTTAGCGACGCCCGCAAGGTGCCGGTGGATTTTCGCTTTATGCTTCCCTCCTGCGTTCCGGCAACTCCCTTTGAGCCGTCCGGTGCGAAGCTGGACGCAAAGGCGCTGACCGAGCTGAAAAACGACGGCTGTTTCCAAGGCCTTGCCGAAATGATGAATGCCTACGGAGTAGTTAACTGCGACCCCGAGGTGCTCGAAAAGCTCGAGCTTTTCGGGCTGATAGACGGACACGCGCCGGGCTATACCGGACGGGAGCTGTGCGCTTACGCCGCCTCGGGAGTGAGGACAGACCACGAGTGCTCGACCGCAGAGGAAATGACCGAGCGCATTGCGCTCGGTATGTATGTCTGCATCCGCGAGGGCTCGCTTGCCAAAAACTGCGCCGTACTTTCAAAAGGCTTAGACAAGCGCAACATGAGCCGCGTCACCTTCTGTACCGACGACAGAAACATTCACGACATTGTAAGCGACGGAAGTATAACAAACTGCATCAGAATTGCGATAAAGCAGGGAGTTTCCCCCATTGACGCCGTCACCATTGCCACCCGCAACGCCGCAGAGTGCTACCGCCTGACCGACCGGGGTGCCATAGCTCCGGGATACATCGCCGACCTCGCTGTCTGCGACAGTCTCGAGGAGCTTGATTTCTGTGCGGTCTACAAAAACGGCGTACTTATATCCGACGGCAAAAAGGCGCTGTTTGATGTGCCGGAGGACGACATTCCCCCACAGCTTGTAAACACCGTCAAGCTGTCAAAGCTGTCTGCCGACGCCCTTTACGAGCCGTTTGACCCAAAAAAGCCCGTAATAGAAGTCATACGCGATTCGCTGATAACCGGATTTTATCACGCCGACAGCGACGACGGGCTCAATCTCTGCGCCGTCATCGAGCGGCACGGCAAAAGCGGCAGTATCGGCAAGTGCCGCATTAAGGGAATCGGGCTCAAAAACGGCGCGATCGCCCAATCCATCGGGCACGATTCGCACAACATAACCGTTCTCGGAGCAAGCGCGGACGATATGGCGGCGGCTGTAAACGCCCTCGGACACGACGGTGGAATCGCCGTGGTCAGAGACGGCAAGCTGATAGCGCATATGCCGCTGCCGATTGCCGGCATAATTTCGGAAAAGCCGTATGAGGAGGTCGAAAAATCGCACCGCGCAGTGCTTTCGGCGCTCGGCGAGCTGGAATACAACCGCGATTTTGAGCCGTTGATGCTGCTTTCGTTCCTGTCGCTGCCGGTAATACCGGAGCTCAAGCTGACAAGCGGCGGTCTATTCGACGTGAGAAGCATGCAGTTTGTAAAGCAGGACTGAGAGACGACATTTTACGCCTCTGAAACACAAATATTTCTATTGACTATCGCAGATAATTATTATAGAATGTACTTACAAAATATGATTGACAGGAGATAATTCCGATGGCTGAAAATGAAAGCATGGATTACGAAAACGAAGTTGTCACTCTGACCGATGAGAACGGTGAAGAAAGCGACTACGAGATAATCGGCAGTCTTGAGGACAACGGCAATGACTACCTCGCCCTTGTTCCGGTCGAAAACGACGCCGATGAATATATCATTCTCAAGGTGGAAGTAGACGAAAACGACGAGGAAATGCTGGTAACAATCGACGATGACGACGAGTTCGACAGAATCGCCGATATGTTCGACGACGAGCTGACCGCCGAATACGACTACGACGATACCGACGCGCCCGAAAACAACAACTGAGCATTATTTTCAGGACTACTGCATATAATAAGCACTAAAGAGCGCTTTCTGCTTAGTGCGTGATGTTGATGTATTAAACCCACAGACAGAAAAAGGAATCCATATTCCCCGGCGGATGCAGACCTCCCGGCGAGCCTCGGGCTTTGTCGGAAGTTGGGAGCAACTGTAGTCGGGGAGAGGATACCGCCCTTGCGTAAGCAGGGTTTCTAATCACAACACACGGCTAAAGCGGGAAGGCTCTTTTTTTGTCCGCAAAAGAAGCCGCACATCGGGCAACGCGCAAGCCGAAAAAAAGCGCAACAAAGGCGGCGCAGGCAATCAAAGCAATCGGACACAAACGGCACCGGATGCAAAACGCCCCGCGTCAACCGAAGTAGGGTTGACGCGGGGCATCTTATATTTTTCGGCAGCAGGCGCCTATTCAAAGCAAAGCGCACAGCTTTGCGCAGGAGCTGCCAGAATCAACGAAAGCCTGAGCGTTTTTCAGAGCTTGATATCCGCAAGCATGGCGGTCTTAATCTGCTTTGCTGTGCGCTCATCCTCGGCCTTGACAAAAATATACACCTTCATCTTAGGCTCCGTTCCGGACGGGCGGACAATCAGCTTGCAATCGGAAGCGGTTTCAAAGGAAATCATATTTTCACTGGCAAGGGCGATTTTTTCACTGCTTCCGTCCGAGCCGCTTCTGATTCCCGTGAGATAATCGTTGACAAAGGTAACCTTACTGCCGGCGAGCGACGACGGAGGATTTTTCCTCAGCGCCTCCATTTTTTTCGCAACCTCCGCCTTGAAATCGAGCGCGGTTATCTCTATATTTTCAAGATAATCCGCGCGGTAGCCGTAGGTTGAGTATATTTCCTGCATGGCGTCATAAAGATTCATGCCGCGGGTCTTATAATATGCCGCCATCTCTGCCGCCATAAGCGACGCAAAAACCGCGTCCTTATCGCGGGCATATTCTCCGCCGAGATAGCCGTAGCTTTCCTCAAAGCCTAAGAGAAAGCTGTATTCGCCGCTCTTTTTCCACTCGTTTATCTTCTCGCCGATATACTTGAAGCCGGTGTAAACATTCGCAACCGAAACTCCGTTCGCACGGCAAATAACATCCGCAAGCTCCGTGGAAACCAGCGACTTGACTACGCAGGCATTTTCGGGGAGCGTGCCGTTGTGCTTTTTAAGTTTGATGAGAAAATCTATCATAAGACAGCCGGCCTGATTGCCCGAAAGCACCTCAAACTCGCCAGACGAGGTCTTGACCGCCATTCCCATGCGGTCGGCGTCGGGGTCGGTCGCAATGACAAGCTCCGCGCCCGTTCTGCGCGCCTCGTCTATGCCGAGGCGGAATGCCTCCAGGTACTGGGGATTGGGCTTTTCGACCGTGGGAAAGTCGCCGTCCGGCACCGCCTGCTCTGCCACGGTAACGACATTATCAAAGCCGTCGCGCGAGAGCAGCTCCGGAACCAGCTTATAGCCCGCGCCGTGAAGCGGAGTGTAAACCACGGAAAGCTCAGGCCGGGACTTAAAGACCGACTGGGCAAGTACACCGGAAAGATACTTTTCATCAAGCTCCGCGCCGACAAATTCTATCAGTCCGTCTCTTACGGCGGCATCAAAATCGCAGCCGTCGAGGACATGAAGGATATCAATATCATATCTGCCGTCGGCCACAAGCGCGGCCTCCTTGGGCGGCATCTGCGCGCCGTCGCTCCAATAGCACTTATAGCCGTTATCGGGAGCGGGATTATGCGAAGCGGTCATATTTATTCCGGCAGTTGCCTTTAATTCGAGTATGGCAAACGACAGCTCGGGAGTGGGGCGAAGGCTCTCGAAGAAATACACCTTGATCCCCTCGCGCGCCAATACTGCGGCGCAGGCCTTTGAAAAGTCGCGGGAATTATTTCTGCTGTCATACGCAATGACTACGCTCGGATTATCTACACCGCTCTTTTTTATAAGCCTTGCAAGGGACGCGGTGACAAGCGCCACCGTATATACATTCATTTCCGAAAGGCCGGCGCGCATAACTCCGCGGATTCCGGCGGTTCCGAAGCCTGAAAGCCGGGTAAAGCGCGAAATCAGCACCTCTGAGCTCAGCGACAGCGCCTCCTCGCGGTCGGCATTACTCACCTCAAACGCCGACAGCCATTCTTCTCTGTTTGCGGCGGCGATTTTTTCAAGCTGGCTTTCCGAAAATCCGTCTGCCGTTTTCAATATTCTCATAACTCTTTTTCCGTCCTTAATTTTTTATCACATAATTACAGGGTTGAAGCTCTTGATAAGCTTTTGCCTTTCGTCCTCCGTAAGAGAGGAGCTGCCGGACAAAACCGCCCTGCCGGAATACAGTTTAAGCGCCTCCGAAAGCGAAGCAAAGTCGCCCTCAAGCATAAGCGGACGGTTAATATACATAGCCGCCTGTGCAAGATACATTGCGCTGTCGGGAGATTCAAGTCTTACATTCAGTATATCCGAGCAGTCGGACATTATTCCGTCGATAAGCTGCTCGCCGCAGACCATCGGATCGCCCACCGACATCGACAAGTCTACATCAAACACCGTTCTTCCGTCGGAGGCAAAGTGCGAGGCGTCCGAATATACAGGGTGGGGCTCGGTCTTATCCTCCGCCAAAAGCCGGATAAAGCTGTCGTCGGTGCCGCAGCAGCCGCCCACTGCAGACGCTCCGAGTAATACAAGCTCACGCATTTCGCGGGCGAAATCGTCGCACGTCATATCAAACACTGTCTCGCCGTCCGCGCCGCAATGCGGCAGACCGGCATTGGGCTTCGCCGCCAGACGAACGCCCTCGGGGAGTCTGCCGGCAAGAGAGCGGAAGCTCTCCTTCATTTCGCAGGGGCCCTGCGAGCAATTGAAGCCCGCGATTTCCACGCCGAGCGACCACAGCACGGTGACAAGCGCCTCCGGGGTATTGCCCGACATGGTGCGGCCTGCCTTTTCAAGCGTAAAAGTGGCGATAATCGGTTTGTCGCTCAGTTCCCTGACCGCAAGCACCGCCGCGCGAGTCTCGTCGAGCGACAGACCTGTTTCTATCGCAAACATATCCACTCCCGCCTCCAGCAGGTACTCCGCCTGCTCGCGGTATATGCTCTTGATATCGTCAAACGAAGCGTCCCCCATCGGCTGCATGAAAAGCCCGGTGGACGACATATCGCCCGCCGCGCAAATGCCGTGCTCACGGGCAACCGCAACCGTAACGGCGGCAAGTGAGAGATTGTAATCACGCACGTTTTCTTCAAGCGAATACTTGGAAAGCGCGGCGCGGTTAGCGCCGAAGGTGGGCGTGTAAAGCACATCCGAGCCGGCGCGGGCATAACCTGTCTGCACCTGCTCCACCGCCGCGCGGTTGCTGACATCCGAAAGAATCCACCTTTCGGGACATTCGCCGTTTTTAAGTCCCGCGGCGAACAGGCGGGTACCCATGGCGCCGTCGAGTATTATTTTATTTTTGCCCAAAATATCATTCATTTTGCTGTTTTACCTAACCTTGATCTCAAATTTGCTGTGTTCCGCCTTCGCACCGCCGACCTCGACGCAATAGTCTATGTAAAGCTCGCCTCCGTCCTCGTTCAGGCTGCTGACCAGGTCATTGGTCGTTATACAGACGGGGATATCCTCCGGGCTGTCGGACACACAGAAGTATCTCTTTTTGTCCTCGAAAACCATATGACTGTTGACGGCGCCGCTTCTTGAGAACGAAGCGATGCCGTTATTGTCGATGCGTATGGTGGTACGGCAGCCAGCCATTCCGGTTATCTCACTCTCATCGTAGGACAGCGTGACCGCTCCGTCGTCGCACATCATTTCACCGAGCGTATCGAGCTCGGTGGTCGGCTTATAGTCCGCCGCCTCAGCGAGCGCCCTTGTGAGAAGCTCCTCCAGCTCCTCATCCGTCAGCGGCTCCGAACCCGGCTCTCCGCGCCCGAGATGTTCTGTCCGTCCGCAAAATTCCCCATGGTCTTCAATGCACGGCAAAACGCCCTCTTCCGACAGGGCGGACACGCAGTCGTGCAAATCTCCCTCGGGCAAAGCCGGAAACCAGCGTGTGCCCTTGATATTTATTCTGACCGATTTTTTCATACGGATTTTTTCCTCAGACATTACTCCGAAAATTCGCCGGCGTCCCGAAGCGCGGTCTCCACAAGCGTATCAACAAGCGCGGGAAGTGCAAGTCCGTCCGCGGCAAACAGCATGGGAAACATGCTGATTTCGGTAAAGCCGGGGATGGCGTTGATTTCATTAAACACTATCTTCTCGCCGTCGACAAAAAAGTCTGCGCGAGCAAGTCCCGTGCAATCGGTCGCCCTGAAAATGCGGCAGGCCGCTTCCCGCACGAGCTTTGCAACGCTTTCATCTATCTGTGCCGGCACAATGCACTCGGAACGGTCATCCACGTACTTTGCGTTATAATCGTAAAACTCTCCAGCCGGGCGTATTTCTCCGCAGCTGGAAGCGATAAGCTGTTTTTTGCCGTTGACATAGCGCTCGAGGAGCGCGACCTCAATCTCCTTGCCCCGGACATATTCCTCTATCAAAATGCGCGAATCGACCTTTGAAGCGACAGTAAGCGCGCTCAAAAGCTCTGCGCGGTCGTGCGCCTTTGTTACGCCGACAGACGAGCCGGCGTTGGACGGCTTTACAAACACGGGGTAGCCCATCTGCTTTGATACGAAACTTATGAGCGAATCGGGATTTTTCTCCATCGCGCCGTTGTAATTTACCATGATATACGCCGCCTGATTGACCTTGAGAGGGGTGACGGCAAGCTTAGTCATGGCCTTATCCATAGTGACCGCCGCGCCGCGGGTGCGGGAGCCGACATACGGTATTCCGGACAGCGTCAACAGGCCCTGCATATTGCCGTCCTCGCCGTTTTCGCCGTGAAGCGCGGGAAAAACGCAATCCAGGCGGACTATCTCATACTTCAGGTTCTGCTTGTCAAGATACATTATTCCGTGATGAGCCTTGCAGGGGCTGATAATCGCCGGGCGGAGATTCTCGGTGTCGGACGCCCAGCTCAAATCCTTTATTCTGGAATTATCACCGACATAGACAAACCATCTGCCGTCGAGCATTATGCCGATTTTTGTGACATCGTATTTATTTTTATCAAGCGCCTCGATAATCGTAACGGCAGAAACGCACGATACATCGTATTCACTGCTCTGACCTCCGAAAATCACTCCGATTGAAATTTTCTTATCCATAATACTGTGACCTCACTTCCGTGCCGCTGCCTGACAGCAGACGCGGCAGTTGATAAACTGACTTCTACAGAAATCATAAAATTATATCACACAAGCAAAAAAAATACAACAACCGGTCAAAAAAGCCGGGGGCGAAAAAATTATTTGATTTCTTCACAAAATGTGTTATAATTATATGAAAAAGATTATAAATAATTGATAACTTTTCTGCATTTTGAGGCAACAAGAAAGATGAAAATTACAGATATTACCGGAACGCTGAAAAACGGCATGTGGAGCTACGGAGAGCCCTTTCCCGAATACCGCATGAAGCCGCTTCCGGAGGTGCCGTGGGTAAAAAACCGAGTCTGGTGCGAGATTTTTGAGGGACTGAACTCGCAATGCGGCACATACCTCGAAACCCCGGCGCACTTTCTCGGCTATTCCGAGAGCTACATGCTCTCCGACGTGCCGGTGGAGCGGCTGATTGACATGCCGGCCGAAATAATCATGCTTAATCTGCCGCAATGCGGCGGACAAAGGCACAGAATCACGCTGTCCGAGCTGGAGGCGGCGCTCGACGGGCGGGACATACGCCCGGGCGGCGCAATTATCGTCGGCTGCGGCTGGGGCAACAGCTGGTTTTCGGAGGATTACCTGACAAAATCTCCGTATTTCTCCCGCGAAGCTATGGAAAAGCTGATTTCCCTCAAGCCGTTTCTGCTGGGCAGCGACCTGCCGCGCTGGGACAGCCTCGAAGCCCCCGAGGGCTTCTGGGAGGAATTTTACCGCGCCGACATACTCATGCTTGCACCGACAGTCAATCTGGAATCTCTCGATACAGGCAAAACGCACTTATTGACCGTTCTCCCGCTGAAAGCGGAGGGTACCTGCTGTGCGCCCTGCCGGGCAATTATCAAGGAAGGCTGACACCAGCTTTTTCCGCAAAACACAAAGACAGCACGAAAGCCTGCCGTATTTTCGGGCGGCACGGCGAAACAACGGCACTTATAAAGCCGACCCCGATGGCAGACAAAACCACAATCAATTTACGAAAGGAAACACTAATATGAGCATACGGCAAAGCAAAACCATTACCAAAAGCGATATTCTCGAAAGTCTCGAGCTTATGGACATAAAAAAGGGCGATGTTCTCCTCATGCACAGCGCGCTGTCCAGCATGGGCGCCGTCAAGGGCGGCTCGGACGCGGTGATAGACGCATTTCTTGAGGCGATAGGCGATGAGGGCACACTGGCCATGAGCACGCTGACCGGATGGTTTCAGCCCTACGACCCGGACAATTCTCCGTCGGCAGTCGGGCTGATTTCGGAGGTTTTCCGCAACCGTCCCGAGGCGCTGAGAAGCCTGCATCCCGTTCATTCCGTAGCCGCAATAGGCAAGCATGCAGAGTACATTACCGAAGGGCATGAAAACTGTCAGACCGGATGCGGCGAAGGCACGCCGTACCTCAAGCTGCGCGAACTGGGCGGAAAGATAGTACTGCTGGGTGTAGACAACGACCGAAACACCATGATGCACTCGCTCGAGGAGGCAATAGACGCGCTGTATTTGCGCACACTCGACATAGTTGCGCCGGTTTACTGGCAATCCGACACCTTTACGCTCAAGAAATTTCCTCCCGGCCACAGAGACTTTCTCAGCGTAACAAGGGCTCTGCGCGAAAACGACCTGCTTATCGAGGGCATGATAGGCGACGCCTGCGTAAAGATAATCGATATCCGCGGACTTTTCGACCTTGTCCTGGGAATGCTGAAGGAAAACCCGCTTCTCTTTATATGTGAAAACGAGCACTGCAATTCCTGCCACTGGTCGAGACTGCTGTATAACGCCCCCGACAAGATCGACCTCTCGCTGTACGAGCACAACCACTGCGACGACGAAACCTGCGAAATCTGCGTCATATGACGGCGTCCGAAGAAAGGTAAGGTAAAAAATATGCTGAACTACAGCTTCGACATAAAAAAGACAAGTGAAAAGTGCATTGACGACGGCATTTCGGCCGCATCGGCACTGGGTATAAACAATCTCGAGATCTCCGCCGTTATCGACGGCAGACCGCTCTGGACGCTGGACGGCAGACAGCTCGAAGCCCTGCGCGACAAGATAATCGACGCAGGCAAAATAATCGCGCTTATCTCGCTCGACGACCGTCTCGGCCGCGAGGAAACCAAGCGTTTCTTCCGTGCGGCGCATTTACTCGGAGCGCTGTACATCAAGGTGGACGGAGAACTGCCGGCAGACGAACTCGACAGTCTCGCCCACACCGCCGAGAGCTTTGATATGAAGGCTCTGATAGAAAACAATGCCGACACCTCCATCAAGACCGACGACGACCTCGCACGGGTCAGCGACGGCACCCAACGCTCAAAGCTGGGGATAATATACAACCCGGCGGAATTTGTAAGGCTGTCGCACCATCCGTTTTTCCATATGTTCTACCGCAGTCATCTGAAAAACGACATTGTATTTCTGCGGGTAGCCGACTCGCTGTACTCCGGAGGATTTACCGACCTCGGCCACGGAAACTGCGAGATAAAGGAGCTTATCTCGATTCTCTGCGCGCGCTCCTTCGACAGGTACGGCTTTTTCTCGATAAGCGATTACGCCGGCGAGGGCAGCGCCGCACGCGCTCTGCACGACATCAAACAGCTCTACAAGCTGATGTAAATGATAAGTGTCCGGCGGCAAATAAGCCTTGACATAACCGCACATATATATTAAAATATTACCGTGTATATATATGTTATTTACTGATGATATATAATATAAATTTACCGGTCAGGAGGTGTTAAACAAATCATATGGACATAATATACATAATCATCGGGGTCTGCTGTCTCGCAGTCGGCTTTTTAGCCGGCTTTACCTGGCGCAAAAAGATCGCCGAGGCAAAGATCGGCTCTGCCGAGGAGCAGGCAACCAAAATTATAGATGAAGCTAAGAACGAATCCGAAAGAAAGAAGAAAGAGGCTCTCATCGAGGTCAAGGAGGAGGTCCTCCGCACCAAAAACGAAGCCGACAGGGAAATCAAGGAGCGCCGCAACGAGGTATTCCACCTTGAGAAGCGGGCTTTGCAGAAGGAAGAAAATCTCGACCGCAAGCTTGAAGCTCTCGAAAAGAAGGAAGCGGAATGCGCAAACCGCATTAAATCGCTCGACTCCAAGGAAAAGGAGATAGAAAGCATTCGCGCCAAGGAGCTCTCGGTGCTCGAGGAATACTCGCAGATGACCGCAGAAGAGGCAAAGCAGGTAATCATCTCCAAATACGAGGACGAGGCTAAGCACGACGCGGCGATAAGACTCCAGGAAATCGAACAGGAGCTCAGGGAAAGCGCCGACGAAAAGGCGAAAAATCTCATCACGCTCGCTATTCAGCGATGTGCTTCGAGTCAGGTTTCGGAGGCTACAGTATCCGCAGTCGTTCTGCCCAACGACGACATGAAGGGCAGAATCATCGGACGCGAAGGACGCAACATCAGAACGATAGAGACGCTCACCGGCGTCGACCTGATAATCGATGACACACCTGAGGCCATTACCCTCTCAAGCTTTGACCCGATGCGCCGCGAGGTCGCCAAGCTGACTATAGAAAAGCTGGTCGCTGACGGAAGAATCCATCCGGCGCGCATTGAAGAGACGGTCGAAAAGAGCAAAAAGGAAGTCGACGCCATCATCAAAAAGGAGGGCGAGCAGGCAGTTCTTCAGTGCGGCATACACTCGATGAACTCCGAGCTTATCCGACTGCTCGGCAGACTTAAATACCGCACGAGTTACGGCCAGAATGTTCTTATGCATTCTGTCGAGGTTTCGTACATTGCCGGCATGATAGCCGACGAGCTGGGAATCGAACCCGCACTGGCACGCAGAGCAGGACTTCTCCACGATATAGGCAAGGCTGTCAACCACGAGGTAGAGGGCTCGCACGCACAGATAGGTGCGGAAATCGCCAAGAAGTACCGTGAAAACAGAGATGTTGTCCACGCTATCGAGGCTCATCACAACGATGTGGAGCCGCAGACGCTTCTTGCGGTTATCATTCAGGCGGCCGACGCGGTCTCGGCGGCACGTCCCGGTGCAAGACGCGAGAATCTCGAAAGCTACATCAAGCGTCTTGAAAAGCTTGAGGAAATCGCAAACTCATTTGACGGCGTAGACAAGTCCTTCGCTATCCAGGCAGGCAGAGAGCTTCGCCTTATGGTAAAGCCGGAGGTAATCAACGACGATAAAATGGCAATCGTCGCACGCGATATTGCAAAGAAAATCGAGGACGAGCTTGAGTATCCGGGTCAGATCAAGGTCCACGTTATCCGCGAAAGCAGAAGCATAGAATACGCCAAGTAAGTAATCGCAAATTCGGGAAAGGTCGTACTTCATATGAACTTCAGAATTCTCGCTGTCGGCGATGTTGTCGGCAAGCCGGGGCTTAGCTTCTTACGGAAGAACCTTTCCGCCTTCAGAATTGAAAACAAGGTTGATTTTATCGTTGTCAACGGTGAAAATGCCGCAGAAACCGGAAAGGGGCTTTCCCCCGACGACGCGGACGCGATTTTTGCCGCAGGCGCCGATGTTATCACTACCGGAAACCATATATTCAGAAGAAGCAACATTTACAACTATCTCGACGACAAAAGCGCAATACTCCGCCCCGCGAATTATTCGGGGGAATGTCCCGGGCACGGCTACTCCATCGAGAACATCGGAGGCGTGCGCGTATTATGTATCAATGTTCTCGGCACTGTATTTCTCGAAAGTCACAGCTCGCCGTTTGAGACGGTGGGTGCAATACTTAAACGGGAAGAGGGATGTTACGATTTTTCCGTCTGCGACATACACGCCGAGGCTACCAGTGAAAAAAATGCGTTTGCATATTTTTTCGACGGCAAAATAGACTTTATTTTCGGCACTCACACACATATTCAAACCAATGATCTGCGCGTTTTACCGGGCGGTACCGCTTTTATTACCGATATCGGCATGACCGGCCCCGAAGACTCGGTCATCGGTGTTAAGGCGGCGCAGAGCATAAAGAGATTCACCACCGGCATGCCGACCCGCTACGATGTGGCGGACGGCGACTGCATTCTGTGCGGTGCCATGGTAGAGCTCGACAGAACAAACAGTAAGGTCTTAAGTACAAAACTTATTAAAATAGGAGGCAGTTGTGAGAATTCTTAAGGTATCATCCAAGTCAGGCGCAAGCCAGGTGGCAGGCGCAATAGCAGGTGCGATTCGCGAGGAAGGCAAGGTAGAAGTTCAGTCTATCGGCGCCGGCGCTGCCAACCAGGCTATCAAGGCAATAGCGATCGCCCGCGGATTTCTTCTCGAAACCGATGTCAATCTCGTATGTGTTCCCTCATTTATTGATATTGAAATAGACGGCGAGTCGAGAACCGCGCTCTCTATGATCGTAGAACCGCGCTGAACAGCTAAAAAGCTACCCTTTTGAAGAGTGTCCCCCGAGGGACACTCTTCAGTTTTATCCGCGCGGCACGCGGGTGATATTGCTTCGAGGTTTTGCATAGTTTTATTGCCTGCGGCAGTTTAACGGCGAACAAAACATCACTGAAACCGCAAGGCTTCCATATCGGCACTCTTTGCTGAGCAAAGAAGTATCACTACATAAAAAAATACTACCCGAAAAAGAGTTTTTTCTTCTCTTCTTCGGGTAGTTTTGTATTATACCGTTACAAGCATGGGATTTGTGTGTCATATCCCTATTCGGTTTCAGGCAGCTGTCCTTTGGAGCATCGCACTTTTGAGGCGGCTGTTTTTACCGATTCGGCGTTACATCCTTATTCTTACGCAAATCGAGACGGATAATGCCTACTATGACCGATACGGTACTGATTATCTCTGTAACTGCGCCGGGATAGGACTGACCCGCAAAATTATACACCATCCACATCGCCGAACCCGGCAGATTAAAAATGCGGACCAGCTTAGCGGATGAAAGCCATGTAGAGACGCTCGAAAGCACCATTGCCAGCATGGGCAGGAGACTGAGAGCGCCGTCCCACGTAACAATACCCGCAACAACCGAAACGGCGGTAAAAACCGCAGGCCAAAGGGGCGTATTCCCCCATTTCTTGTCCTTATTATAATAAACAAGCGAGCGGAAAAAGGCTACGGCATTCAATATACTGCCGGTATAAAGTCCCAAAAGCGAAAAATGCACAACAAATAGAGCAGTGGAAAAAAGCTGAAAGAACATTATCCTCTTCTGAGTTCTCTGCTGAAAGGACACAATTACCATTAAAAGCGCGATAACACCGATTATCTGAGCAATCCAAAATATCATATTCTATGTCCTTTCGTGGTTTTATTGTTTTACCGGCGGTTTGAGAGGGCCGTCATCCTCCTTCGGATGGATATTGCCCGCCTTGGTAAGTGCGATTTTTGTGAGCAGCGGTCCGACAAGCTCGTAAATGAGCACTGAGAACAGCGTGATATTGCGTATCAGTCCGCCGTCCGTTTCACCGAGCAATTCCGTAGCGGTAATGGTCATTCCCAGTGCAACGCCCGCCTGCGGTAAAAGGGTGATGCCGAGATATTTGCTGACACTGTCGGGGCACTTGAGCGCGCGGGCACCGATGCCGGCGCCGGAGTATTTACCGATTGAGCGGGAGATAATATACACGGCACCGATGCCGACCACGGCGATATCCGTAAACACTCCTAGATCCAGCTCTGCGCCGCTCAGCACGAAAAACAGGATTATCACGGGCGCCGTCCAGCGGTCGATGCGCTCCATAAGCTCCTCCGAGAAGTCGCATACATTGCAGAAAACAGTGCCGAGCATCATGCAGACCAGCAACGGGGAAAACTCAATTTCCATACCGAAAAGGTTAAACTTAATCATAGAAAGCGCAACGGTAAGCAGCACGAAGGTGACCGAAACCGAGAGACGCTTGCTACGCGACTTGAAAAAGCGCTGTGTAAACGAAAACAGAAATCCCATAACTGCGCCGAGCAAAAGCGAGAAGATAACATCAAGAAGCGGAGAAACACAGACTGCGGCAAAACTGAAGCTTGAGCTCTGGATCGCCCTTGCCACGCCTGACGCCACCGAGAAAACCACCAGCGCTATAGCGTCATCGAGAGCGACGATGGGAAGCAACAGGTCTACAAGCTCGCCTTTAGCCTTATACTGCTTGACGACCATCAGCGTTGCTGCCGGAGCAGTCGCCGTGGCAACCGCTCCGAGTGTTATTGCCGCAGGGAGCGATATTTTATCCGGCATGATAAAATGCAGAGCAATAAGGCAGGCAGTTACCAGGAAGGCCGCGCTCAGCGCTTCACAGAAGCTGAGCACAGTCGCTTTTTTACCGGTCTTTTTAAGCTGTGACAGGCGGAATTCATTGCCTATCATAAAAGCGATAAAGCCGAGCGCCGACTTGGACAAAAGCTCGAAGGATTCTACAGATTCAAAGCTCGGAAAGCCGAGACCTGCGATATTCAGCCGTCCGAGAACATAAGGTCCGAGAAGTATGCCGGTCACAAGATACGCGGTTACCGCCGGCAAGCCGAGGGGCTTGGCGACACGGGTCATCAAAAGTCCTGCCAGCAAAGCTACCGAGACTGTTATGAGAATTTCCATTGTATTCATAATACTGCGTCCAATCTGTTTTTTAGCCTATACATTCTATCACCGCAACCGGGCGCTGTCAATTTAAATAATCAATTGCCCGCTTATTTATGATGTTTTTCTGCGGTTTTCGCAATCAAAAAAGCTATCGTGCATATTTTGGGTGCGAACAGAGTAAAATATCGCAAGGACACCTATTATTTGCGACAGAAAAAGGCCGACGCCAAAGAGCCGCGGAGAACGCCGCGGCGACCGGTCAAAGCGGCGGTCGTATGAATAACGAAGGCCAAAAGAACAACCTGCGATATACGACATTTGACTCAGAGCATACAGCGTATAATATCCTGAGGCAGAAAGGCAAGGTGGTAAGAA
>JAQXGK010000061.1 GCA_029006345.1 Bacillota bacterium | reverse complement strand
ATAATCCTGTCAGCCTGAAGAGCAATGCTCTCATCGTGAGTTATAACCACGAGAGTCTGGTTGTATTTCTTATTTGACATTTTCAGCAATTCGATTATTTCCTGGGAATTGCGTCTGTCAAGGTTTCCCGTCGGCTCGTCCGCAAGCACGACTGAGGGTGCGTTCATAAGCGCGCGGCCGATGGACACTCTCTGCTGCTGTCCGCCGGAAAGCTGATTCGGCAGGTGCCTCTCTCTGCCCTTCAGTCCGAGTATGTCAATTAACTCGCCGAGCCTGCGCTGGTCTATTTTGCGACCGTCCAAAAGCACGGGAAGCGTTATATTTTCGGTAACATTCAATACCGGAATGAGGTTGTAGAACTGATATATCAGACCGACCTCGCGGCGGCGGAATATTGCAAGCTGCTCATCGTTGCGCGCATATACATCGTTTCCGTCCATATATACCTTGCCACTCGTCGGCTTATCAACGCCGCCCAATATATGCAAGAGAGTTGATTTGCCAGAGCCTGACGGACCGATTATCGCTACAAAGCTTCCCTTCTCGATGGCAAACGAGACACCGTTAAGAGCTTTGACCATATTTTCTCCCCTGCCGTAGGTCTTGGTGAGATTTTCAACCTTCAAAATATCCATCTGTTTTTCCTTTCAATATGCTGTTTCGATTTTTCAAAGATGTGCGCGGCTATGCCGTTTTATTTATTTGAACGGGCAAACACACATCATCTTACAGCATTATTCTAAGCTTGGCACATTACACACAGGTGACTTTTTGATTACTGATTTGTCACAAACAAAAAAACAAGGCACAAATGCCTTGTTTTTTTATCCGCATCCTGCCGAAAACTTGTGAGCTGCTTTATATAACTCCCTTATAATAACGTATAGTAAATCTCGCGCCGCCCTCTCGTCTGTTTTCGGCGGAAACCGTTCCGTTCTGACTGGTAATAATCATTCTTGCAAGCGCAAGCCCGACTCCTATCCCTGTTTCGCTGGAGTTTTTGCCCTTATAAAACCTATCAAACAAATGAGGAAGATCGGCAGGGTCGATGCCCGGGCCGTTGTCGGTCACGGTTATTTCGGTAAAAACAGCGTTTTCATGCGCACAAATATCTATTACATCGGCGGTGCCGGTATGCTCGATGCAGTTTTTTATTATATTTCCGACTGCTTCGGTCTGCCAGCGCAAATCGCCTGTAAATGCAGTCTCTCGGTCACAGGTGACATTTACCTTTTGCTGCCGGATATCGGTCAGGACAGCAAGGGGAGCAAGCGCCGCGTCCAGCAGGGCGGAAACGGCTATTCTCTCTTTCTTCATTTTTGCCGTTCCTGCATCAAGCTTGGACATTTTCAGCAATGCGTCGATAAGCCAGTCCATCCGTGTCAAAAGCTTTGTCAGCTCCGCTGTATGAGACAGACGCACTTCGTCATTAAGTGAAGTCTTCTCCAAAAGCGAAACAATCAAATTCATTGAAGTAAGCGGAGTCCTCAGCTGATGGGATATGTCGGTGATAAGCTCCGATAGATATATTTTGTCCTTTTTGAGAGATTCAGACTGCTCTCTAAGCCTTTCGGTCATCTTGAAAAGCTCGTTTTGCAGTATTGCCAGCTCACCCTCGGTATAATCGGCAAAATTGATTTCCTCGTCGTGATGCAGCACTCTGTCCACCGCCTCGGACAGCCTTGATATCCGCCTGTACCTCCTGCAGGTCGCAATAAGGTTAACTGCGGCTACGGCAACAGACGCGGCACATACAACAGCCGCGCACAGCGGGGACACGGCAAAAAAGGCAATCAGCGTAAATACCGCGGTCAGGACTATATCTATTATTGTCAGCCTAAAAACCTCCGGATTTCCGAAAAATTTCACGTTTATTCACCCAGCTTATAACCGAGACCGCGGACGGTGCTGATAATCCGCGGATTTTGCGGATCGTCCTCTATCTTGGAGCGCAGTCTCTTTATATACACAGTGAGAGTATTGTCGTTAACATAGTCCCCGGCAACATCCCAAAGGCTCTCCAACAGCTTTGATCTCGAAAGAACAGCTCCGCGGTTATTAATAAATGTCAGCAAAAGGCGATATTCAAGCGCAGACAGAAAGACATCTGCGCCGTTTTTCGTCACAATTCCCTTGACGGAATCAACCGTTACCGAACCGAGTTCTATTACCGATTGCGTCTTTCCCGCCCGTCTCAGAACGCTCTTTATGCGTGACAGCAGTTCTCTGGGACGAAAAGGCTTGCCGATATAGTCGTCTGCTCCCATATCAAGTCCTGCAACTACAGAGTATTCATCACCGGAGGCGGTCAGGAAAATTACCGGTGTGTCGGTATTTTTCTTGGCATACGAGCATACCGCGTAGCCGTTTCCGTCCGGCAAAGATACATCAAGCAAAATCAGGTCAAAGCTGTCTTTATTTAAGACGTCAAGGGCGACAGCCATGCCGCCGACTGAATAGACGGCATAGCCCTCGCCCTGCAAAAATTCAGTTAAATAATTAACTATATCCGAATCGTCCTCAACAAGAAGAATTCTTGTCATAAAAAGACCTCTCTCGGTTTATCTGCTCGGCACAGCCGCAGTTGTCGATGATGTCTGACCTCCTGAGGCGGCAAGATCGGCTGCAATCTGATTCTTGAGAGCCTGCTTATCTATGTTTCCGAGCTCCATATCGTCAATACTGTTGATTATTTCCTGATTTTTGGCATCATTGACGGAGGATGTTGCAGTTGTAGCAGTAGTCTGTCCGTTTACATCGGTCGAAGCGGTGGTTGAAGCGGTACTGCCATTGCCCTCCACGGGTATATAATCCGTCAGATTCGACGGCTGCTTAACGAGAACCTCTATGCCGGGGTATTCAAGAGTTCTGGAATAATCGACCGCCACAACGGTCTTGGTATCTGTAGCGGTGAAGTTGTACGAAAGCTTATACAGTGTCAAATAACCCGAGGTGTCAAAGGTCAGCTCGACATTCAGGTTCGACATAGTCACCTTATCTGCCGAAAGCTTGCCGATTTGCGGTTCAAGAAAGCTCAAATTGCCGATAAGAGCATTTGCACTTGCGCCTGCGGCAACAGAAAACTTCGCAGTCGAATTCTTATCGTTCTGAGAGAACTCGACTTCTTTGAAGCATTCCTCGTTAAACTTAGGTTCGTCAAAGAATACATATTTACCGGCCAGCTGTTCGACCGACTTCTTCTCGCTGTACTTGGACGTTCCGGCCTCTACATATGTAACTCCGTTTTCCGAATAATAGCTTACGCTCTTTTTGCCTTCGGCGGATGAAACCTCATTATTCACGGAGCAGACTTTGTTACCGTCCTTTGTTGCCGTTTTTACGGTTGCCCGGGAAGAAAAAGCGGATTCCTTACCGGACGCATTCATTATAACGGACAGCTTTACCGTACTGTTTGTGGATGAAAGCGAGGCAGCCTTTTCCGCGGCACCGGAATACAGTCCATATGCCTCGGAGCTGTCGTTAGAGCAAGCGGTAAACGATATTGCCGCCGCAAAAGCAAGCAATAAACACATAAGTTTTTTCATACTTCGTCATTTCCTCTCAGCAATAAATTGTTTATTCAGTCGGCGCAGTTTTAGCAAATCTCGACATCTGCCGCTGCGCAAGCACAAGGTTGTAGTAAATGCCGCCTTTATTCCTCATAAGCTCGTCATGGCTCCCGATCTCAGCCACTTTGCCGTGGTCAAGCACAATGATTTTAGTAGCGTTTCTCAGTGTTGACAGCCTGTGCGCTATGGCAAACGTGGTTCTGTCACGGCACAGGAGCTTCATTGCCTCCTGAATCTTCGATTCGGTCTCGGTATCAAGCGATGCCGTCGCCTCGTCAAGAATCAGTATTCTCGGATTTGAAAGAACAGCTCTTGCTATAGCCAGGCGCTGTCTCTCGCCTCCCGACAACGTATAACCCTTTTCACCGACATATGTATTGTAGGCATCGGGCAATTTCATGATAAAATCATGCGCTCCGGCAAGCTTGGACGCGGCAACTATCTCTGCCATGTCAGCTTCCGGCTTAGCATACCTTATATTATCATAAATCGTTCCGGTAAACAAGTAGGTTTCCTGTAAAACAACACCCATCTGACTTCGTAGTGAGTGCTGAGTAATCGACTTTATATTCCTGCCGTCTATCAGTATCTCTCCGGAGTTGGCATCGTACAGGCGCATAACAAGGTTGATAAGCGTGGACTTGCCGACGCCCGAGCGTCCGACTATTCCGAGCATCTCACCCGGACCGACAGTAAAGCTGATATCTTTCAGAACGTCCTCATAATCGTTGTATCCGAAGTAAACATGTCGGAATTCGATATTCCCTTTTATCGGCATATCGACCGCATCCTCCGCATCGGGAACCTCTTGCTGTTCGTCGATTATCTCAAATATTTTGGAGGTGGACGTAGCGGCTCTCTGGAACATTCTCGGAAGGTTTGCCGCGCTTCTGAGGGGACTGTATATAAGCGACGCATAGTACGAATACATAGTCAAATCGCCGATAGTCATTTCATTATTCAGGATTTTTGTTCCGACAAAATACATGACGATATAACTGCCGACGCCGAGCAAAAACTCAATATACGGCATTATCTTATTCCAATACACCTCGTTGTGAATTGATATATCGCGTATTTTTGAAATAGCTTTGTCGTACTTTTTTACCTCGCGCTCCTCGGTGCCGAACACCTTTACTACCCGCACTCCCTGAAAAATGTCGTGCAGAACGGTATTTGCCTCTGTCTCAGATACCCACTGGGCATGGTACAGCTGTCTCGTCTTATTTCGTGTTATGGCAAAGGCCGCAACGACAATGGGAGTCGGGAGTATTATAAACAGCGCAAGAAGCGGATTATAGACAAACATAACCAATCCGACCACAACAAATGTCAAAAGCTGCTCTAAAACTCGCGGCAGTTGATTTGTCATAAAGTCGGAAAGCGTATCGGTATCGCCCGTTATCCTTCGCATCAGGTCGCCTGTAGGCAGCTTGGATACGGTCGACAGTGACAGGCTCTGAATCTTATGATAAACCATACTTCTCAGAGTTGTAACGGTTCGCGCGCCTACGATGGAAATCAGACAATTACGCACTATGGAAACCAGCACAACTATCAGATTCACCGCGGCAAGAGAGACGACTACCCAGAAGAAGGCGCGGACGGAAAAGGCGGAGGTATCCTCGACATTTATGTAATTGTCTATCATATTCTTCTGTATCATCGGAACAACGGTTTGCAGTGCCGTCACGACAAAGAACAGAAGCATGGAAACAATAATCAGCTTAATCTGCGGCCGCGCAACCTTGTAAAGACGCTTGAAAACCGTGCCTTTATCCGAGCAGGAGTTGCAGACAACGCTTTTTCCCCTATAAGGTCTTCCGCACTTGGGGCATGTGGCCTGAGCATCGGTAAAATGCACGTTTTCCGGCTTTACCGTGTTTTCGCAAAGTCCCTTGATCCACTTGACCGCCTCGGAGTAGCGCAGTCGGTCGATCATCTCAGAACGGCAAAGCTCGGTAAGTGTGCCGCCGACCTGTGCCTCTATCGAAACGCTTCCGATATTCACATTAAATCTGATATCGGAAAGCTTAGAGAGCTGATATTCGGTTATTTCGAATTCCTGTTCGCCCTTTTTCACGCCGCAGTAAATGAATCTGTCACATACTGCTACCGCCCCCTGCTGAACCTCATCGTCCCGGGAAAGGCGGCTTTCCATACAAAAAAGAGGTCGGACGGAAAATTTCTGTTCGATAATCTTCTTAAATATATCGAGAAGACTTTCCTCATCGATTACTATCTTTTTCAAGCGTTTCTCCTCAATGCTCACAGATAAATCTCTAACTTGCGTCTCGAACGGCTGTCGAGCAGATTTATATCCGGAATTTCGTACCGCGCACCGTCGGCGTCTATCACAAGCAGACGAATTTCGCTGATTTTCACCACGTTCTTGAAGGTATCGGCTACCGTGAACGACATTACGCCGCAGTCGGTATCGCACTCCCAGTAAGTATAGCCGAATTTCGACTTAATTGACCTGATTTTTTTCAGCTTAGGGACAAAATACTTTCTTTCAAGCTCCTTTTTGCAGGCGGCCGCCGACCCTTCATCGAGGTCGCCGAGCGAAAGTATCACTCCGAGCTCATCCTCATCCTCGGGGGTCAGCACGGAAATATATTCATCGAGACGGGTGAACGGAAAAGCTCTGTGCAGCTTAACTCGGCCGTAATCCCTTCTCCCCTCGCCCAAATCGGCATTCAGCACAAGAAAGCCGTTTTCCGTCAAAGCAAAACAAGCGTTGGTTTTGTCCAGACGCGTCAGCCTTATGGCGCTCTCTATATCCGAATATTCGGCGGATATCTTATTATCCTTTATCATAAGGGTACTGTCCTTTCCCGCAATTTGCGTCACTCTTCTATTCCAATGGTCTTTAACGCCTGAAGCTGCATCTTGTAAAGATTGAAATATGCCCCGCCGGCACGGATAAGCTCGCTGTGTGTTCCGGTCTCGGTCATTTTCCCGTTTTCTATAACGATAAGCTTATCGGCGTCGCGCAGCGTTGACAGTCTGTGGGCGATGATTATAGTTGTTCTGCCGCGCGTAATCTCGGAGAGTGCCGCCTGAATCTGCCGCTCGGTCTGGGTATCCATGGCGGCGGTAGCCTCATCTAGAATAAGTATCCTGGGATTCTTGAGAATAGCCCTTGCTATCGAAATGCGCTGCTTTTCTCCGCCCGACAGTTCGCGGTTATTGTTTCCTATCTCGGTATTGTAGCCGTCGGGGTACTTAACTATAAAGCTGTGCGCACCGGCAAGCTTTGAGGCCTCCAGAACCTCCAGCTCGGTCGCTTCCGGCTTTGCATAGCGAATATTGTCAAGTATCGTCCCCCTGAACAGAAAGGTCTCCTGCGAAACGATAGCAACTGCATTGTGAAGGTCTTCAAATGAAATGTCGCGGATATCAACTCCGTCGACGCGGATAGCGCCCTCTTCAACATCGTAAAGCCGCGTGAGCAGGTTTATAAGAGTAGATTTTCCCGCTCCCGTATGTCCGACTATTCCTAGGGTTTTGCCCTCCTCGGCTACAAAGCTGACGTCGTCTATAGTCTTTTTATTCTTTACATACGAAAAGCCGACATGGTCAAATTCGACCCTTCCGCGCACCTCGCCCAGCTTAACCGGGTTTTTAGTCTCCTTTACCTCGGTCTCGGTGTCCATTACCTCAAATAATCTCTGCATGGCATTGAAGCATCGCGCCCAGTTGCCGGAAAACTCTGCCAAAAACCGTATAGGGTCATATATCATGGCTATGTAAGAAATAAACAGCATGAGCGTTCCGTATGATATGCCGTCCAGTGAGCCGCTCGCACCGCGCACTACAAGAATGCCGCCGACAAACCAGATGATATACGAAGCAATCTTAATAATAAAGTCAAAAGCAGGATAAATCGTATTTTCCCTGACTGCTATTTTGAGGTTAGACGAAGCGTACTCATTGTTTTTGCGGTCAAAGCGCTCGTTCTCCCTCTCCTCCCGCGAGAACACCTTGACAATGCGAAAGCCCGTCAATACGTCCGATATAGTCGAATTAAGCGAGCGATGCTTTGCGTAATTGCGTGCGTACATCTTCTTGAACATGTTCATAGACAGAACATAGAACAAGCCGAATACCGGTAATATACCG
Source organism: Bacillota bacterium (assembly GCA_029006345.1). GTDB lineage: Bacteria > Bacillota > Clostridia > Oscillospirales > SIG627 > SUG1173. Next base: position 3,888 of record JAQXGK010000061.1, on the reverse strand, counting down.
ACAAGCGTCAGCGTCAGCACAGGACTGAGCGAAAACAAAAGTATAAGTATTCCGGCAAGCTGTAATATATTGCGCATGAAAAACGGCATACCGTCACAGAAGAACCAGTATATTGTAGTGGCGTCGTTGTTCACCTGCGTCATGAGACTGCCGGTCTGGCGGGAAGTAAAAAAGCTGAGAGAAAGCCGCCCGAAATTTGAAAAAATGGTTTTCTTCAGGTCATATGTAACTCTCGCCGACACCTTGCCGTTAATAATGCCGTTAACCATAGAAGCCACCTCTGAAAGCAGCTTCGAGCCGACAATAACCGCCAGAGCAAGACCTATTTTGCCATACATTGAGCCGCTTTGGGCGAGAACCTCATCGTAAAAGATTTTTTGCGATACATACGGCGAAAGCAGCATGAGACCCGTATTCAAAACAATGGTCAAAAGCACCAAAAGTATTTCGGGCAGATAGCGCTTCATAAACGGAAGCATCTTTTTAATCAGCATGGTCTTGTTCATGCAGTGCGCACATATTTTTCGCTTTGGATCTGCATACTTCCGTCCGCATTTCGGACAGACATCGTCATCCGGCTCGCTGCCCGGTCTCGGACCGCCGGGTTTGTCCTGTCCTCCGGGACCGCCGGGGCCGCCGGGGCCTGCAATCGGACGATCATTCCCAAAGGGACGGTCGGATGAAATGTGATGACGCTTTCTGATACGGTCCTCGTCTATATCTCCGAATTGTAATATATCCTCAAGGCATTCGCAGAAAGAATACATTCTGTTTTTACAGGAAAAACCGCAAGAAAAAAGCAGAATATCGTCGCCCTTGTCATTGGCGGCAATTACTCTGCACGATGAAATGAGCTCTTCTATGCGAAAAGCAGAGAGCCCTTTAATCTGTATATATCTGAATTCAAGTACGGTCAGTTTTTTCGTGAGTCTCCCCGACTGCCACGGCAAAACATTTTTCTTTTTTTCAAGACCGCCGAGCGTGCAAATCACACACAGCTCGTCCTTTGTGGCAACTATCCAGCTGTCACAGGCGGTCAAATCTGACGTCATATCCGCCTTGACACACACAAGAATACTATCCTTTGGCACGCCTTTTTCTTCAAAAAGCGCAAATATACCGTCCGGTATTTTCGAAAGAGCTTTCAATGTCCCTCCTGTACACGAGGTACCGATCACAAATACAAAATCACTTACAAAATATATGTATTTATTATACAGCATCCGCCAAAAAAAAGCAACACAAACGCCGGATCATTCCGCATTTATGCGCCTGTGCAGGGCTTGAAAATCACTGCCCTTCTGTGCGGTCTGCAGACATTATATACACAATCCGTTGCCGGATAAAACTCCGATAACAGCGTCTCTTGACCTATTTATTCGTCGGCTTCATCGGCTTCAACAGTATTATCAATAATTCTTTTGATTTCAGCCGCCATAGCTTCGCTGAGTTCGGCGATAATCATCCCCTGCCAGCCGTTGAATTCAAAGATATAGTAATAGCTGTCGGCAAAAATATTCTGACAGAAATTATAGCACTTGGTTATCTTCCTTTTCCTTTCGCCTGGAAGCGCCTTATACTCGTCCTTCTTCATTATCGCAATTCCGGTCGTCAGGTCGACATTGCAGAGCTGCGACACCTTTTTCCCCTGTTCGCGGACCACGGCAAAGTTATTCTTGTCAATAATATATGAATATATCGGAAGCTCGTAGCGCGCTGTTATCTGAATAAATACGGTCACGGTAATAAGCGCGCCTACCTGACACAGGAATCTATAGCTATCAAGCATGGCGTTAAGCAGCAGAAATACAGAAAACACCAATAACAAAGCAACGAGCACGGTCATATTGGCTTTTCTGTTTTTAAGCGGTGTATATTTCATAATAGCCTCCGAAATATCGGTTATATCATATATACAGCAAAGTCTACCTGACAAATCAGGTCTTGCAAATAAGTGTCATACAAAGCGCGGCCGCATATACTGTCATTAAAAGCCGCGAAAGGGGTTTAAACACATGCAGTTAGATAAGAAAGATATCGACCGTCTCGCACAGCTCGACGACGACACTCTGAAAGCACAGCTTTCGGATATTCTGAGCGCTGTCGGAGTTGACAAAAGAAAAGCCGACAGATTCCTGTCAGATATACCTCGTCTAAAGGCGCAGGCGACCTCACTCAGTCAGCGTGACATAGACGCTCTGTGTGCAAGGCTCGGCAATGACAAAAACGGCGAAGAAATCATACGCTCATTAAAAAACAGCTCAGGGGGGCACAGCAATGGATGACCTCGGCGAAAAGCTGAAAAGCGTGCTGTCCGACAAGGATAGCTTCGCACAAATCATGTCTCTCGCAAAAACACTCGGCGTAAAGGAAGGTCAAGATGTTCAGGCGTCGTCAGACAACAGCGGAAGCGCTCATGAGAATAACGAAGCTGACAACAAAACAAGAGGCATTTCAACGCTGCTCGATATGCCGCAGATAAAAAATCTGTTCACAAACGGTTCGAAAGACCGCATTAATCTGCTCAAAGCGCTCAAGCCGTACCTTAGGGATGAAAAGCGCGCAAAGGTAGACCGAATAACAAATGCCATCAGCACTATCGATACGCTGTATGCGGCAAAAGACCTGCTGTAAGCGGGAGGTGAACTGAATGTACTCGCAGGAATTCGGATTTCGTCCCTCAAAAAGTACTCAAAAGCACGCACGCGAGCGTGAGGAGCTTGCCCGATCCATGAAAAACGACCGTATGGAAGCTCAGTCACAGGAGCCGCCCGCCTGCAAGCATGGGCATAAAGATGACGAGCACGGTTTCGCGGCGCCGAAAGATATCAAAATCAGCAATGATAACATTATACTGACGGCGCTTATAGTCTTTCTGCTGTCCGACTCTGCAAAAAACGATCTTTTGCTTGTCGGCATACTTATTTACCTATTGCTGAATTAAAAGCATATATCTGAATACGGCAAAATACTTCCATATGCATAGCGGCAGGACATTCCTGCCGTTTTATCTTAAACTGACTCCGAAAAGCACTGCTTGTTCTTTTTTAATTATACCATAATTGCCGCCGCACTTCAAGATTTCCCCTGTTTTCCAACATATATAAACAGAACTACAAGCAAACAGAGCGGCCTATGGCCGCTCTGTTTTTATTCTTCATCGCTGTTATTGCTTTTCTCCATGTAAACGGGAATATCGCCCGCAACGTCCGGATGCTCCATTTTATCAAGATTGTCAACATTTGAGCTTTTTCTGAATATACGGAAATTCAAAAGTCCGAATACTATCGCGATGGCTATCACAACAAGAGCTTTCAAAGGATCTACCACAAATATAACCGATGCAATCGCCAAAATGCCGCTTATCGCATACAAAATAGTAACAGACTGCTTCTGTGACAGACCGAGGTCTATGAGCTTGTGATGGAGATGTCCTCTGTCCGGGTGGAACGGACTCTGCCCGTGAATAAGCCGACGCATTATCGCAACCAGCGTATCTATAAACGGCAGAGCGAAAATAAGAAACGGCACAAAGAACGAAACCATTGCCTGAGTCTTGAACAGTCCCTGGATAGAAATTACCGACAGGACAAATCCAAGCATAAGCGCTCCGGTATCGCCCATGAATATTTTGGCGGGATTGACATTGAACGGCAGAAAGCCCACACAAGAGCCCACCAGCATTGCGGTCAGCAGTGCGACCTGAGGTTCCGATTTCATTATAGCAAGCACCAGAATCCCAACCGATGCAATGGTCGCTATACCGCAGGCAAGACCGTCGAGCCCGTCAATAAGATTGACTGCGTTCGTCAGACCGACAATCCACAAAACAGTCACGGGAATGCTGAACACCCCAAACTCAATTGTGCGGCCGAAAATCGAAATATG
>JAQXGK010000060.1 GCA_029006345.1 Bacillota bacterium | reverse complement strand
TATGGTTGGCAAGCCATTCCTTTTCAAGCTTGTCATCAGCATCGCTCGGCATGGACGGGCTCTTAAGTGCGTCGTCGCGGCTGATAGCGCAGGTTGTATCAAATACATAAATCGCATCTATAAGGAATACAAGACCCTTTGAACCCTTGGGGCTGCTGACGAGCAGCGACATATAAGCGGTATTTTCGGGTGCGGTTGCCTGAATCGAAGCATAACCGTCGTAATAAGCGTCCTTGCTCTTTCTTGTATAAGAGGTGGAGGCTTCGCCTAAATAATTAAGGTCGTCATCCCAGAACTCAAACGCAAGCTTGATGGTCATAGGCGCATTATCTATATCTGTCTCGGTGGCAAGAACGGTTGTAGTCTTATAAGTAGCACCTTCGGTGGCCTTCAAAAATCTCGAACGTATACCCGTTTCCTTTGAATCGTCCTTATCAGTAAAACCGAGAGAAGCTTTTCCGGGCCAAGACCAGGAGCAGGTAAATATGTCTGCCTCGTCATACTTGACATCGTTGCAAATCTGGAAACCGTAAGGGATTTTATCCTTCCAGAAATTATCAACCCTCATTGAATCGTTGCCGTACTTATTATTCTCGTCAAAAGCGGGCGCGGTCTTTGCGCTTCCGTCTTCGGGATTGATATCCTCGCCCTCAAAAGAGGTAACAAATACGATACCGTCATTGGGTGAGTTCCACTCCATAAACTTGGGGGAATTAGCGAAGGTGCGGACATTTGCGGCGTATACGGATGTAAATCCCGCCGAAATGAACGTAACAACGAGAGCAAGTGCCAAAGCAGCCTTCAATACTTTTTTCATGTCATACATTCCTTTCAATAATAATATTTATGATATTATAATATCATACAAGTTAAACAAATGCAATAAAACGGGAAAATAAATTATATATGATTTTGTCTACTTTAGTTGAACAACGGTAACGCCGTAGTCGCCCTCTCCGTAAGTGCCCAATCTCATGTCTTTAACACGCTTATCACCCTTGAGATACTTCCACAGCGCCGCTCTCAGCGCACCTGTGCCCTTGCCGTGTATCAATGTAACGGTATTAAGCCCGGCAAGTTTCGCGGAATCCAGGTATCGGTCCGTAATGAACCAAGCGTCTTCCCCGATTTCACCGCGCAGGTCGATCTCGCTCTTAACAATCGGCCGCGGAGAGGAAGCGGTACTTCCCTTCCTGCGATTTTTCACTTTAGAAATATCGGTTATCAGTCTCAGTTCCTTCTGCTTCATCCTCATGCGGATACTGCCGGAAACAAGCTTAACCTGGTCGCCGGATACGTCCTCTACTGTCGCTTGCTTACCGGTACGAGCAATAAGCACCGTATCCCCAATCTTGAGCGGTCTCGGAAGCTCATAATCGTCCGGAGCCTCGGGAGTGAGGTTCTCGTCGATCTCGCGTTCAACGCCGCGCATCTTTTCGCGCAGTTCAGCCCGCTTTGTCTGTAAATCCTGCTTGGCAAGCTCGTTTTCTTTAAGGCGTTTAAGCTTACCGAGTTCTGTGAAAGTATTGTCGCTCACCATTTTCGCCGAGCTTATCAGACGGGTAGCCTCGGTTCTCGCACGGTCGAGCTCCTTTTGTGCTTCGGCAATCAGTTTTTCCCGCTCTTTCAATGCCTCTCTCTGCAGGCGCTCGGTTTCGACAGACGCACGTACTGCCGCCTCCTTATTCTTTTCCATTTCTATACGGTCGGCTTCCAGCTTCTCAACCACGCGCTCAAAATTACGGCTCGAGGAATCAATGAGCTTTTGTGCTTCCTGTATAACATCGCCCGGGAGACCGAGACGCTCGGAAATCAAAAAGGCATTTGACCTGCCCGGAGTACCGATTATCAGCCTATAGGTCGGCTTGAGCGTTTCTATATCAAACGCACATGAAGCGTTTTCTACCCGCTCGGTATCAAGAGCATATGTCTTTAGCTCGGCGTAATGCGTGGTAGCCAGACATTTAGCGCCTTTGTGTCTGACATTTTCGAGTATAGCAATGGCAAGTGCGGCGCCCTCGACGGGATCGGTTCCGGCGCCGAGCTCGTCAAACAGCACAAGGGATTTTTCGCCTGCAGTTTTGATTATGTCTATAATTCTTACCATATGCGACGAAAAGGTAGAAAGTGACTGTTCGATACTCTGCTCGTCTCCGATATCTGCAAGAACAGAGGAAAATACTGATATACGGGAGGATTCGTTGCACGGAATGTGAAGGCCGCACTGAGCCATCAGCGTAAGCAATCCTACCGTTTTCAGCGAAACGGTCTTGCCGCCGGTATTCGGTCCGGTAATAACGAGAGTGTCGTATTTTTCACCGAGCGAAATATTGATTGGCACCACCTTGCTCTTATCGATAAGCGGGTGCCTTGCCCTGACCAGATCAATCACCCCGTCCTGAGTAACGGTGGGCTGTGACGCATCTGTCCTGAAGGAATACTCGGCGCGTGCAAATATAACCGAAAGCTCGACGATATTTTGATAATTCAGCTTGATAGCTTCGGAAAAACCGTCGCACTCGGCGCTCAGCCGGCGAAGTATCCTTTCTATCTCGTTCTTTTCCTCGCTTTGCAGCAGCTTAATGTCGTTATTGAGCTCTACAATAGCCGCGGGCTCAATAAACACGGTCGCACCGGAGCTCGAGGAATCATGTACCATGCCCTTTACATCGTTTTTGTGCTCAACCTTTACGGGAACGACATATCTGCCGTTTCGTATGGTGATGATATTTTCCTGTAAATACTGAGAAAACGCGCCCGCAGTATATTTTTGCAGCGTCTCTCTTATCCTTGCCTCGGAGCTGCGTATTTTGCGGCGTATTGAATACAGTTCCTGCGAAGCGTCATCGGCTATCTGATCCTCTCCGACGATAGTAGCCCGTATGGCTTTGACAAGGGCACGGTTGGGCAGCATCCTTGCAAAAAGCACCCTCAGTACCTCGTCGCACTCATTTGCTTCACCGTACTTTCGGACATTGTCGGCACTCGCCAAAAGCGAAGCCATGCTCAACAGCTCGTTTACGGTCAGCACTGCGCCCTTTGAAGCGCGGTCAAGAGCCGACGGTATGCAAACCGGCGCAGAAAGCGACGGGAGGCCTTTTGTCCCAAGCAGGCGCTTAGCCTCGGTAGTCTGCTTTAACAATATCTCAATTTTTCGTATATCGGTCAGCGGGCGCAGGTTCTTTATCTTTTCGGAGCCTGCGTCAAGGACGCAGCAGCAAGCGACCTGTTCGAGCACTCTATCCAGTTCAAGCGTCCTGACCGCATTTTCAAAATTGTCCATTACAGCACTCTAACTTCCTTATAAAAATCCAATGTTTTATAGTTTTTTTCCAACTGTGCCAACAAATAGCATTCGCAAAAGGCACAAAACTCACCTACGAGTTCGGACTCTACCGATACCGCGTAGGCTTTTTTCTCGTCAACGGCTATGCTTCTTTCGACCAGCGCAATACAGTCGACCGACACCTGAGCGCAGTCCTTATTCTCACCCTGCATACAATCCGGGCATGTGATATTAGCATCCAACATATTGAAATACACGGTTTTTCCGAACTCTTCATACGGCCGGTGACATACGCAGCAGCCTGTCAGCTCCGGCATAAATCCCAGTTCAGACAGCAGCCTCATCTCAAAAATAGCCTTGATAACATCGATATCCCTGTCGGTGTATGAGACGACATACAGCGCATTTGCCAGCATTTTCATAATATGCTCGCAGCCGTCGGCGTCGTACACGGTATCATCGCACAGCTCGGCAAAATATGCGCACAGGGCTATATTGGCAATCGGCATTCCGTATCTGGTAAGCGACTTTATCGCGCTTGCCTTTTTCAGATAGTACCTGTCGCCGCGCCTGTCAAGTACAAACTCGGAATATGTATATGGCAGGCAACCTGCCGCATTTTTGCTGGTGAGAGACCTTATCCCGCTCGCACGAAAGAAGACCTTGCCGTTATGCTCGGTAAGTATCGTGATAAGCAGGTCATACTCCGCATACTTGACGCTTCTTATTACTATTCCCCTGTCGGTAACAATCATTTTCAGTCATCGTCCCTGTTGAAGCCTAAATTATTGAGGCTCATGATATCATCTCGCCAGTTTTCCTTGACCTTGACCCATAAATCGACATTTACCTTTGCTCCGAAGAAGGCTTCGAGATCCTCGCGGGCATATGTTCCTATCTTTTTGAGCATTGCTCCGTTGCGGCCGATAATTATCCCCTTATGTGAATTTTTCTCGCAGTAAATTGTCGCGCGAATCTTAATGAGGTGACCGCGTACGTCGGTGAAATCCTCGATAACCACCGCCGTTCCGTGGGGTATCTCTTTATCAAGCAGCCTCAAAAGCTTCTCACGGATGATTTCGGCGGCTATGGCGCGCTCCGGCTGGTCTGTGACCGCATCGGAAGGAAAGAACCAGTCTCCCTCTGACACAAACGGTTCAAGCTCTCCGAATATCTCTTCCACGCCGTCTCCGTTGAGCGCCGAAATGGGTATGACGGCGGCAAAATCAAAGCGCTTGGAAAAAGAATCAATGGTCGTCAGAATAATGCTTTTTTTGTTGTCGTCTATTTTATTTATAAGCAATATAACGGGAGTCCCGCTCGACTCCAGCTTTCTTATGAGGCTCTCCTCGGCAGGCCCGACCGTATCGCCCGCTTCAACCATCAAAAGCGCCGCGTCGACATCGACAACCGCATGGTTTATCTCCTTAATCATGACGTCGCCGAGCTTGGTTTTCGGCAGGTGAATTCCGGGAGTGTCGAGAAATACATACTGGGTATTTCCCTTTGTCAGAATACCCGTTATGCGGGTTCTGGTAGTCTGGGGCTTATTGGAAACCGCGGCGATTTTTTCCTTGAGTATCTGATTGAGCAGAGTGCTTTTTCCGACGTTCGGCCGTCCGAGTATCGCAATAAACGCCGTTTTTGTTGATGTATCGGTTATTTTTTCCATGGCAATCCTTTACTTTTTATCTTTTTCCTGTCGGCAAAACAGTTCAAAAACTGCGTCCTGCTTGCCGAACATTTCCCTTTTTTCCTCCTCGGAATCCACATGGTCGTAGCCGAGAAGATGAAAGGTCGAATGAATGGTCATATATATCAGTTCATGGACGAAATCATTTCCGAAATCCTTTGACTGTTCCTCTATGATCTCCGGGCAAAGAATGATATCTCCGAGAAGCGGCGTCTCCCCGTCGCCGTAGTCATCGTCCTCCATGGGAAAGCTCAGGACATCCGTCGGGGCGTCCTTTCCTCTGAAGACTTTATTCAACCTTCTTATCTCATCCGGCTCGACGAGCGAAACCGAAACCCCGCAATCGGCACCGTAGTCCTCGCTTTCAAGTACAAGCTTTATCGCGCGGCGTATAAGAGCGCGCATATGCGAATCAAGCCTGTACCTGCTGTCGGCGGAGGAAAAGTCGCATAATAATTTCATGTCTTTTTATTCTCCCTGTCATTGTGCGGCGTCTTTCTGACATACTTTTTTGCGTTTGCTGCAGCAGTCTTTGCCTGTCTCTTTTCGTACGCCTCCACTATTTTAGTCACAAGACTGTGGCGCACCACATCCTTTGAACTGAGCCTGTGAATACTGACGCCCTCGATACCGTTCAAAACCGAAATTGCGTCGTTTAATCCCGACTTTACGCCGAACGGCAAATCGATTTGAGTATTGTCTCCGGTGACTACCATTTTGGAATTAAAGCCGAGACGAGTAAGAAACATCTTCATCTGCTCCGGAGTTGTATTCTGCGCTTCATCGAGCAGGATAAACGAATCGTCGAGCGTTCTGCCGCGCATATATGCGAGCGGCGCCACCTCAATGTTTCCCTTCTCCAGCTGTCGCTGAAAATTCTCGTAGCCCATCATTTCGTACAGAGCGTCATACACCGGGCGCAGGTAAGGGTCTATCTTACTCTGCAGATCTCCCGGCAAAAAGCCGAGCCGCTCGCCCGCTTCAACTGCCGGACGTGTAATTACTATTCGGCTGACCTCCTTGCGGCGCAGCATTACCGTCGCCATAGCCACGGCAAGGAAGGTCTTTCCTGTGCCGGCAGGACCGACTCCGAGTGTTATGGTATTGTTCTTTATCGAATCTATATACTCCTGCTGACCGACAGTTTTGGCACGGATGGGCTTACCCTTGGAGGTAATGCAGACTATATCCGCCCCCAGCTTCTCAAGGCGGCTTCCCGCGCCGTCACGCACCATCCCCACAGCATATGAAACAGTCTGCTCGCTGAGCTGACCCGAAAGATCGCTGAGTTTTTCAAGATACTTGATGGTCTGCCTCGCAAGCTCAATGTTTTTTTCATCACCCGTTATTTTGATTTCCATATCGCGGTTGATCAGCACCACCGAAAGCTCACGCTCTATTATTTCCGCATTTGCGTCACGATTGCCGAAAATGTCCGATATACGGTCAGCATTTTCGATGTACATAGTCAGTTCTGCCATAAGTCTGTAGTTATTTTTCCTTTCCGGTTCTTAATCCGCCTGTATATTATCGCTTTGTTCTCCGGTCACGCCCTCGTTTTCCGGAAAATCCTCCACGCCGACCTTTTTGCTGACGGCGATATTTTCGACGCAGGTCACGCACGCATTTATCGTAACGCCCTCATCGGTGTGCGTTATGCTGACATCCTCGTTCTTTATCTCCGAGTCGGCAAGAGTGTAAGTAAGCCAGTTTTTATACTCATCGTAGCAAAGATCCTCCGCGCGCTCCGGAGAAATGGTTTTCTTCTCCTCGGTGTACTCGTAACTGACATATTTTTTCACGCGAAACGGCAGCTCGACATTGCCGAAAACCGTCGCATCTTCATACAAAGTTATTGTATCATATAAGTCATATGAAATTCCACTGTTTAGGAAAAGTTTTATCTCTTTTCCCATAAAAATAATGGATTTTTTTACTGTTTCCCTGCCGGTATATTCACGCGCAGCAGATTCCAGCGCAACTGTGTATGAAAACTCGTGTTCCGTCTCGGCGTACACCTTTCCTGCGGCGCGCACAGCCGAAAAAATCCCGAGCGAATTTTCCGTCAGTCCGGTCACCAAAAGCTGTCCCTTGAATACAGGCTCACCTATCTTTACCACGCTGTCGCCTGCGGAAATGGCATACCGCACAATCTTTCCCGGATAATCCGCGACCAGGTTATATACACCCGTCGTATCCTCGCTCTGCATTTCAAGCTCCCGCTCGCGCACCTGGACATACGCGGTAGTGCCGTGCATATTTATTGACACGAATGAAATATCGGGATTTTCAAGCAAAAAATCGAGCTGCATCTCATACAAATCCAGATCTCCGAAATACGCCCCCTCTCTCAAGCCGACCTTTGCAAGCGACTCTCTTATCCGTGACCCCGTCAATGCGGCGTTTCCGCTGATCTTGACCGCCCAGATAAAATTTGACAGCACACCGAGCAGCAGTAAAGCAAATACCGTACCCGCCATCAATCCGTATCGTCGGGAGTACTTGTTCAGAAACACCGGCAGACCGTGAAAGGTCACCGTGCTGCAAGCCGAGCTGTCGCTTTCCTCAAGAGTATTGATCAGCCCTCTGACTGCTTTGAGATGGCGCTTTGTAAAGCAAAATTCAACTGTTTTCTCGTCTGTTCGCCTTATGGAATGAATCGGTATATTGAATCTCAGCGTCGAATTGAGTATCTTTTCAGGTGTTTTAGCCGTAAATCTCGCGCGGTAGTACCCGAAAAGCGAGTGGGCAACCGTATATGCGCTCATTTTAGAAAACCACCGCCGCTCTCGGCAAATTCAACAGATGATAATATCCCCTCCACCAGAATATTGGAATTTCCGACCTCCTTGAGGTCGAGCTTCTCTCCCGTCACCTTTATCGACACCTTTCCCTCGAGTATCATCTCATTTTCACCGTACCGCAGGATACGGTCGCAGCCCTCCATGAGCAACCGTTTTCTTCCGTCGAGCGTTATAAGAAAGCCGCTTTCTGCGGCAAAAGGCAGCTTAAATCTTTTCATGCGATATCCATCCTTTTGAATGAAATAGGCGCTTATTCAGAATTATTGCGCGCGCCGCACAATAAAATATATTGCAATGCCGAGAAAACTATGAATGTCAAAAGAGGGCTTTTATGCTTGACAAGTTACTGAAATATTCGTTCATACTTACGTTAACCGTTTGTATACTTCTGTTTCCCGAGCTGTCCGCTCCGGCAATACGCTCAGGGATAAGTCTGTGTATCACGCGCGTCATACCCGCGATATTTCCTTTTCTCGTTCTTTCGGGGATGATTTCACGCTCAAGCGCCGCATTCGTGGCAGAGGATATCTGCGCACCCGCTGTCAGGCGGATGTTCGGGCTGCCGAAATGCGCGGCAACCGTCCTTTTTGCCGGCTACCTCTGCGGATTCCCCGTCGGTGCAAAAACCGCGGCAGATATGTACCGTGCCGGAAGGCTGACAAAAAAGCAGACCGAATACCTGCTTATGTTCTGTAACAACACAGGGCCGTCGTTTGTTATAGGCGCGGTCGGAATAGATATTTTATTAAGCGTGAGACTCGGGATAGCGCTTTATGTATTTCAGGTGCTGTCAAGTATATTATGCGGAATCATTCTGAAGTCGACCATCCCGCTTACCGAAAGCGAAAAATCGGCGCAGGAAAAGCGGGAACCCACGCCGAGATTCTCCTCCCTGCTCTGCAGCTCGGTACTGTCGGGCGTACGCTCGCTGACGGCAATATGCGGCTTTGTCATTTTTTTTGCTTTTATAGTAAGTCTCATTGAACTGCCTGTTCGCTCGTTCACCGACCGTCCCGAAATTATCTCGGCGCTCTCCGGCGTTTTTGAGCTTACGCGCGGAATTTACTCCTTAGAGGGTGTAAATGCTAAATCCGCCTTTGTCATAGCGGGCGGTCTGATATCCTGGAGCGGATTTTCCGTACATTTTCAGACGGCTGCACTGCTGTCCCAAAGCTGCCTTTCCATGCGTCGGTATATCATCGGAAAAGCGCTGTGCTGCGCTGTCAATCTGTCACTCTGCTGTATTTTTGCTATAATTGCTCTGTAATTTACTGAATTGTGTTGTTTTTTATCAAAAAGTGTTGTAGAATATAGCTTGTAATTATCCAAATGTGTGAAAGGACTGTGAAAGCAAGTGAAAAGAACGGATGATTTGCCTGCTATATGCCTGTATTGCGAGCACTCCGCCCCGCTGGACACCGAAGAAAACGTCATCTGCGAGAAAAAAGGTGTGGTTGCAAGTAATTATCACTGCCGTCGGTTCTTCCCGGATCTGTTAAAAATGCCGGTAGAAGTGCATGCGCTTCCCCGGTTTGAGCCGGACGATGATTTGATAAACGATATAAGCCGGTAATCAGTTAGATTTACAATATGGAGGATGGCTCCCGCCGGGAACCTAATTAAACTATGATCATCAGCAAGAATTCAAGCGTTAATTACTACCAAAAGAACATAGAAACAATGGACAGACGTGAAATAGAGGCTCTCCAGCTCAAAAAGCTGAAGGATCTTGTCGACTATGTATATCACAATGTCCCGTTCTACAAAAAGCGCCTCGACGAGGTCGGAATAACAGCGGATAAGATCACCTGTCTTTCGGATATAGAGAACATTCCGTACACCACTAAAGACGACATTCGCGACAACTACCCCTACGGTCTTTTTGCAACTCCCATGAATAAGGTCGTTCGTATTCATGCATCAAGCGGAACGACCGGCAAGCCGACTGTAGTCGGATACACTCAAAAGGATTTGGATATGTGGACCGACTGTGTGGCACGGCTGTGCGTCGCCGCAGGCGCGACAGAGGACGATGTAGCGCAGATATGCTTCGGGTACGGTTTGTTCACCGGCGCTCTCGGTCTTCATTACGGACTGGAAAGAATCGGCGCTACGGTAATTCCGTCGTCAAGCGGTAATACCGAAAAGCAGCTGATGCTTATGCAGGACCTCGGCACCACTACGCTCATATCCACTCCCTCTTATTCACTGTATATGGCTGAGGTTGCACACGATATGGGCAAAAAGCGCGAAGATTTCAAGTTGCGGCTCGGTTTGTTTGGCTCCGAGGGCTGTACAGAGGAAATGCGTGATAAGCTTGAGGAGGTCTGGGGGCTCTTCGTTACCGACAACTACGGTATGAGCGAGCTGGTCGGACCCGGAGTTGCCGGCGAATGTATCTACCGCTGCGGCCAGCACATTGCAGAAGATTATTTCCTGCCGGAAATAATCGATTCGGACAGCGGAAAGGTCAAGGCTCGCGGCGAACAGGGCGAATTGGTAGTTACTACGCTTTCAAAAGAAGCCTTTCCTCTGCTCAGATACAGAACAAAAGATATCTCCCGCCTCAATTACGACAAGTGCGAATGCGGCAGAACCATGTGCCGTATGGACAAGGTCAGAGGCAGAGTTGACGATATGCTTAAAATCAAGGGCGTAAATGTATTCCCGAGCCAGATAGAGACCGTCCTTATGAACTTTAAGGAAATATCTCCGAACTATCAGATAGTTGTAACAACAAACAACTACATGGATTCTCTCGAGGTTCGGGTAGAGGTCGTCGACGGCTCACTGCTTACCAGCTTCTCAGAGCTTGAAGCACTGCAGAAATCGATCCGCCACAATCTCAGAACTATACTCGGAATAGACGCAAAAATAACTCTCCTTGAGCCGCGCTCCATCGAACGAACTGCCGGCAAGGCAAAGAGAATAATCGACAAGAGAAATAAAAACACGATATAAGCATCGTACTGAAAGGAAAAGTCTGATAAATGAAAAAACTATTACTCGGCAACGAGGCGGTAGCACGGGGCCTTTATGAAGCCGGTTGTATGCTGGTATCCAGCTACCCCGGCACGCCCAGCACGGAAATAACCGAGGCTGCGGCCAAATATGATGAGATTTACGCAGAATGGGCGCCAAATGAAAAGGTGGCTCTTGAAACAGCTCTCGGCGCAGCGATAGCCGGCGGCAGAAGCTTTTGTGCTATGAAGCATGTCGGCTTGAACGTTGCTGCCGACCCGCTCTTTATAACATCATACACCGGTATCAACGGCGGTATGCTTATCGCAGTCGCAGATGACCCCGGAATGCACTCGTCTCAAAACGAGCAGGACTCGCGTCATTACGCAATTGCCTCAAAGCTCCCGATGTTAGAGCCGTGCGACAGTCTTGACGCGCTGACCTTCACAAAAATGGGCTATGAGCTGTCAGAGATCTACGACACGCCGTTTTTGCTCCGTATGTCAACGAGGGTATCACATTCTCAGAGCATAGTCGAGCTTTCCGATCGCGATGAAGTTCCGGTCAAGCCCTACGAAAAATGCGCACAGAAGTATGTTATGATGCCCGCAAACGCGCGTCCAAAGCACGTTGTTGCAGAAGAAAGACTAATCAAGCTGACAGAGCTGGCAAACGACGAAAGCTCCGGCATCAACAAGATAGAATACAACTCTAAAAAAATCGGTATAATATCCGCCGGTTCGTCCTATGTCTACTCGCGCGAGGTTTTCGGAGAGAACGCCTCATACCTAAAGCTCGGCATGGTATATCCGCTTCCCGACAAGCTGATTAAGGAGTTCGCCGCCAACGTCGACAGAGTGATAGTTGTCGAAGAGCTGGACGACATCATCGAAAGCTTCTGCAAAAAGCTCGGCGTAAAATGCGACGGCAAGAATCTGCTTCCTTCAATCAGTGAGTTTTCGCAGGAAATTATACGTAAATGCATACTCGGTGAGCAAAAGGACTATTTCACCTACCCCGACGATATTCC